>NZ_JBEYUS010000004.1:124204-183905 GCF_040643635.1 Saccharopolyspora sp. NPDC047091 | reverse complement strand
GGGAACGCCGCACCGACATCCACCACGGCTTCCTCGCCCTCGCCTGCGGACTCATCACCTGGCGCCGACTCCTATCCCGAATACGTTAGGAGCACGAAGGCAGGATAGCGATCCAGACGCCGATCATGGTCGCGATGTAAACCCGACGAAGTTCACACCCACTCGCTGCCCGGCCAGGCGGGCGAGCCGATCAGCCGGGCTCTCCGGGTGATTCCGCGAGGCCTTACGTAGATCTCTACGGATCCATTGTGAACGCGTGTGATTCCTTTGTCAGCGGACGTGCGGGGAAATGGTGCGGTGGGGGCGGAGTTCGTAGCTGGACGAACCCCGTGCAGCAATGCCAGGTGTCGTCAGGCCAGTGCGTGCGCGCCGCGCGCGGGCGCTCGACGGTGCTGGTGATGGTCGTGGCGCCGTTGGAAAGGTGGCGGTGCTGCAGGGCGGAGAGCACTTCGAGGACGTGGTAGACGAACTTGCCGCTGGGGTGCGCGGCCAGGTCCAACACGCCCAGGGCGCGGAGCGGCTTCGGTGGGATCGGGCGCGCGGGATGGACAGGCATAACTTGGTCCAGCTCTCGTCGCCATGCCTGCGGAACAGCGCCGGGTCATCGAAGTGGGTGGCGTCGGGGCCCCTGGGGCGTGCCGCCGGTTCCGTCATGGCGAGCGTGATCATGTTTTCGGGGTGGGCAGGAAGGTGTTCGTAGTCACGGGCGAGGTGTCGGTGGCGGGTGAGCCCTCCCCGTGCGTCTTCAATCTGACTTGAACCGCAATCCCTGTACTTTAGTTCGATTGACACTCGGCGGCGCCCGGTTCGTCAAGGGATCATTGGGGGGCTGAGTCGTGTGCGGGTTGCCAGTTCAACGTGAGGGGTCGCGTGGCGGTCTGCAGGAACTCCACTAGTGCCTCGCCGAGCGTGGCGGTGGGGATTTCGCAATGTGGAGGAAACTCGTCTGTTTCGTAGATCACGGGTTGGTCGGGTCCGCGGCCGTGGCTGTAGAGGTGGACTGGTTCGGTGTGGTGGCCGTCGTTGCCCTGGTAGGACAGCGCGCCGCGGTCCTGGTGGACGCCGGCGATCACGTAATGGTCGGGCACGGTCAGGAACGCTCCGGGGGCGTCTTCATCGGGGATCAGCGTCTCCATCCGTGGGCGCTGCGTGTGGGTGAGCAGGGCGTCGCTGACGGTGTTGCTGGACAGCCGTGTGATGAACTCGCGGACTTGTTCGGGGGTTGCTAGTTCGGTGACGTGCTCGGCGGGCGGCTGGTCGGGTGTGTGGACCCAGTACTGGGCTTGGAGTGTCAAGACGTGCGCTTCCCTTCGTACCGGTACGGTTCCCCGCAGGACCCGTAGACGATGAGTGTGGTACCCGGGCGGGAGGAAATAGCGAAGGAACTGCTCCGGGTCTCGTCCATGGTCATCGTGGCGGCTTCCTTTGATCTCGATCTGCCGGGCGATGTCTGGCTAGAAGCCGCCGCGCTAAACGGCGGCGGTGTAGGCCAGGTCGGTCTGCCCGGAGGGCAGCTTTGTCCCACTGGCCAGCTTTTGATCTTCGGCACCGTTGTCACCTAGCAGCCGCCACCCGCGCAGCGGTTTGCCGTACGGCCAGGGATGTTCCAGCCGGGCACCATAGGCAGTGGCCCGACCCGCGGTCGTCCCTTTGGAGACACCGGGAGCCGTTGCAGGCCGGGACGCTTCCGTAGGAGACGTATCGGTGCCACGGTACTGGTTGATCCATTCCCCGGCGTGGCCCCGCGCGGTCCGCAGGAGTTTGTGCACCTGGTCCAGCTCGACGGGCGCGCACCCAGCCGTGCTTGTACTGCGGGGACTGCGCTATCGGGGGTGAGGAGTGAGGATGCCGCGGAGTTTGCTGATGTTTTCGGTAAGCGGCGCCATCGGTCACGGGCGTTCGTTGTAGGAGGTGATCTCTACGGCCGCGTGTTTCAGCGCCGTGATGATGTTGGCAGGGCGCTGCGTTGCCGCGGATGCGGCGGCGACCGTTGCCTGCGCCGAAAGATGCTCGCTTTCCTTCCAAGCGGAGACCAGGCTCCTGGGTGTCCTCAGCGTTGTCGAGGGTCACGGACAGTGGGTGTTCCCGTCGGCGGCGGACGCCGGGAAGACCTGGTCCGCCGCCGTGCTTCGTGCCACCAGGGCTGCCGTCCGATACGGTGGTCGAGCCGTTGGTGCGTGTTCTATGAACCCCTCATGGTGAGGGGATTCCTGATGGCATCGGTAGTTTTCGTGGTGGTAAAGCACAGGGCTGGTTTGATTAGCGTCTCCAACGCTGTCACGACGCCCAGTCGATCTCGAGTGATCGTCGCGGCCAAGAAAGTGATGGCTGTGAAGACGTCAGTGTTGCGTCGTTGACCTCGCAGCCACAGGCGACCATACCTTTGGGTGAGGCCGGAGGATGCAAGGACTGCATTAACTGGAAATTTCTGTTAAATTCGCCTTCCGGGCGCACCCGAAGAGGTGAGTGCGCCTGGTGCTTCCATGCCAATATCATTGGTCAATGCGCCTCTGGTCCCTGACAAAGATCGCGTCTGACGATATCTCGCTGAACGCTTGGCTGGCGTTTCGTATTTCAGTTCTGCTGGAAGTGTCATCGGTCGATCTCGAACGAGCGTGTCGAGAGTTCGATATACTCCTCTGGCGGTGGGGCGCCGAGCGAGTCGGTCGGGCGCTCGTCACTATCATCCGCGACTTCCGGCTCTAAACTGAACTGGGGCGCTCGCTGCTGGCTCCGGCGGCCCTACGTCGTCAACGGTGAAGTTAAGCAAGGATCAACGTGCCGTGGCTCCAAGGAGCCGGAGTCCGAATCGGCTCTCGGCTGTGGCAGCTGCAAGAGTCACATTTGCGCCTTACTCGAGGCAGGCGAAACTTTGATCGGGGACCTGGTCGGAACCCCTTGGCGAAATCCTTTCGCGTGAAATGTAGCCGGGATGGCGATTTTGCGCAATGACTGTTCTGCTGCGGGGCCAGCGGATATCACTGGGATTGCCGCGGAATTGTCTTCGTTGGTAAATTAACCGATGCTATCGGGGTCCGAATGTGAACACTGGAATATTGTGGTAATTACACATACCGCGAGTGGTGGATGAATAGGAGAGTGGGCGGGCGTCCGTATCGGGAGCACAGCACGACTCCGACATTGGCGATCGATGGGGATGTCTGAGTGTCCGCATTAATGTGATCGCTTTCTTGGCTGTCGTAGCGATCGGGCGTGGCGATCATGGCCTGAGGTAGGGCGCCGGTCCCGTGTCTCCCCGATCGCGACGAGGCCGGCGCCCTCCCGGGGTGGTGCCGTGCCCCGACATCGGCGCCACTGACCTAGTGTGCGCGCATGTTGTTGCGAATGCATCTATGTTGCGTCTGATTGTGATTGAGGGCACAAAATAATTTGTGGTCTGGCTTCGTCAGGTCGCGAGGCCAGTGTCGTCACTGTCCTGAGTACGCGATGGCTCGGGATGGAGGCGAGTGTGGATGAAGCGGTACGTGGGTTCGGAAGTTGAATTGCTGCACATCTGGCTAACTGGGCAGGTCATCGGTTTGTTGGACGAGTCCGGCCGGGACCTCGAGGGGGCGTGCGCGGAGTTTGATCGGTTGGTGCAGCGGTGGGGAGCGTCGGCACTGTCGCGTGCGTTGGCTGAGGCCATTGAGCGGCACCGGAGCAACTAGGTATCCGTGTAGCGTCCGCTAGCCGTGTGTCGGCGAGGAGTCCTCTGGTTCGTAGGGTGATCGATTGTTCTTCGCTTGATGTCTTTGCTGCTGCGGTGTTGAATATAGCGCCCCGACTGTGTCAGAATGAGGGATTCTGTACCAAAGGTTGATTCCGAGACTCTTTGAGCTCGGCGACGATCGCGGACTTCAGTAGCGAGCTGCGGATGGAAGTGGGGTGTCTGGTTGCCTTGGGGGCGTGCGTTCGAGCGGAGCTGTGCGGGAAAACCAGGTGTGAGGGTATCCCGCGTGCACAGCCGTCAGCGGGTTGCTCGGTATGCCACACCGCTTCTCGGCGCCGGTCGCCGAACGGCATGATTCACCTGGTGAAGAAATCCGAGAATTGCCGGAGCCGCCGGGCTACCTGCGGATGATCCGCGCAAAGCATGTCGAGAAGAATCTGCTCGCCCGTGCACGAGGCGCCGTCGCGGCGCCCGGCCCCGTCGCCCGTCTTGATGATCTGGGATCGGCAGGGGAGAGGACTGCGAAGAATAGGTCGCGGTTCGCTCCGGGGTGCCATCGGGGCGGGCTCGCTTCTTCTCGGCTCTAAAAATCTTGAACGAGGATGTCGAGAGCGCGTCCGGCGCGTTCGGCTCCCCATGCGGCGACGAGTTCGTCGAACTCTCGGCAAGCCCGTTCGAGGTCGCCGGAAGCGGTCTCCAGCAGGTCTGATATGCGTCCGGTCAGCCAAATCTGCAGCAGCGTGTCTTCGCGTACCGGATTCGGCCTCTGGGTGGCCTGTCTGTGCATGGATCAACAGTATTAGGGCGCAAGTACCAGTTGCATTCACCCCTTCGGTGGCACTTGCCGGTTGTTCGCAACTTGCTGCGGCGGCCGCACCGAGCGCGACGCCCGGCGGTCGGCGCGGATTTGGTCTGGCGCTGAGTGGACCCGCCGGCAGCTCGCCCCGTTGCGGCGCTAGATGTGACGACGAACACGAAATGGGCTGCATCATGGCTCGTCCGGGTGACCGTCCCTTGGGGGTACAAGCGCTCTGAACGGGGGTTTTGACCATGCGCATCGGTGACGGCAAACCGGCTATCGAAGATCGACGGCCGGACTGGTACCAGTCCGGGCTCTGTGCGCAGACTGACCCGGATGCCTTCTTTCCCGAGCAGGGCCAGCCGGGTACGGCCGCCAAGCGCATCTGCGACGCTTGTCCGGTCCGCGAGGCCTGCCTCGAACACTCGTTGCTGAATGACGAGCGGTACGGGATTTGGGGTGGTCTCGGGGAAGCGGACCGCCGCAAGCTGCGTGCCGCCGTTCGCCCCCTTCGCGATCTCCTCGCGCCGCGGCCCGACACCACTCTCCGGCGGCAGGATGTGGCGTGAACGTTCACTTGCTCCGCTGCACGACTTCAGCGACGAAGGAGGCGTGATGGCTGACGGCACTTCGAGAACGGACGTCGAACTCGAGAACGCCCTCGCGGCGTTCGAGCACGCACTGGCGGGACGAGCACGAACGCAGGAACGCCATGCCACTGTCGAAGATGAGGACGAACACCTTCGCGACCTGCGATCAGCGGTGCTTCAGCGGGCCACCGCATCACCGTCCACGACTTGGCCCCGATCGCGGTGCTCACGCTGCCACGGGCAGCAGACGATCACGACTTTGCAAGCCCGATACGGTACCGACGCCACGCCGCGCTTCGTCCTCGCTCCGCGAATGTGCCCGCAATGCAGGGGAACCGGAATGAGCCTCTCCCTCGCTGATGATCAGCGCGACTCCAGCTGAGGCGCTCGGGCCGGCCGGCGCCGGTGGCGTCAGCAACGGGTCTGCGCGCACTGCAGGCGACGCGCCTGACGCTGCGTGGCCGGGTGGTCGTTCCGATCCGAGGCGCGCCTCGGTGCCGAGAGGGTCGTGGTCGCCGAAGGGGCATCGGTGCGCGGGTATGGGGCTCTGTCGAGGGGCGTCCACCGATGCCGGGGCGGGGAGGCGGGGCGCTTGCCGTGGTCCCGTCGGCTCGGGGACTGGCGTCGTGGCTCGCGCTTCGGTCCGTGCGGGCGGTGTGTGGGGAGCCCTTCCTGCCCGTGGGGAGGGGCCCGAGCCGAGCCTCGGCTCGGACGAGGCAACCATCAGCCCGACTGCCCGAACGACCGGGGAGCGGCGGGAGCGGTCTCATCAACTGCACGAGACGGATGTACCGCATGATCGGCTTTTCCGGAGGGTGTCCGTGTGCTCTTTCCTCCTCCCGCGGCGCATCCCCTGGTGCACCACCGATCCATCAGGGGCTGGTTATGCCCCGCCGATGGCCCTGGCCGCTCCTCCGCCGCGAACCTAAGGGCGACGCGGCGTCGAACAACTGCGGTACAGCGCTTTCCGTCGCGATCGCCTGCACGCGGCCGTCGTTGAACTTGGGGAGCGTGGACCCCTGTCTGCCCCGTCCTGGCGAGCCGTCGCACATTCGGACATCCAGGACGTCGATTCATCGGTGGGCGAGGTCGACCGCGTCCGCCGCATTCGATCTCCTCGGCATCGATGTACCCGGTGGAGTGCGGGTCGAGCAGCCGGCCCCGCGGCGCGGACAGTGGATGTGGACGGTCGGACGGCTGCACTCCTGACGTTGAGCCGTGCGGATCGAGCCTGCCGCACGGCTCCACACGACCGCTCGGACCGCGCCGAGCGGCGGGTCCTGGACGAACTTCGAGCGGTGAGCCGCACGGACGAAGTGAGGTGCGGATCCGGCGCGCGTCAGCGCGCTCGGTCGGAGTCGGCGGCCCGGCTGGGGCGGGGACTCCCCACGAGCCCGTTCGCCGTGTCGTAACCGATGCCCGTGCGCTGGTACCGCGTGTTCTTCCGGATGTCGTCATTCGGAAACAGCTGGTCGTTGGAATTGCTCCCGTCGGCAGCGACGAGGTTCCGCCTCGTCTTCCCGCTACTGGAGGACCGATGCCAGAGATGCGGTTTCGAGTGCGTTGGCCGGACGGTGCGGTCCAGCAGTGCTACTCGCCATCCACGATCATCGAAGATTACCTCGAGGTCGGTCGTACCTACGAGGTCACCGACTTCGTCGAACGCACCAGACAGGCGCTGCGGATCGCCGACGAACGGGTGCGGGTGAAGTTCGGCTTCGGCTGCACCGCTGCCGAAGGGCAGCTGGCCGAGATCAACGCGACCGCCCGCGAACATCCGTCCGATGGACGGGTCGTCGTCGAGGCGATGCACTCGCCTGCGGGGAGGCGGCGATGACCCCGCGCGAGTCGCGCTACCCGGTCGTGGTGGTGGGTGGTGGGCAGGCGGGACTATCGGCCAGCTACTGCTTGCGGCAGCGCGGAATCCGGCACGTCGTGCTCGAAGCCGAGCGGCTGGGCCACGACTGGCGTTCCCGTCGCTGGAATTCGTTCTGCCTCGTCACCCCCAACTGGCAGTGTGCGCTGCCGGGATTCGAGTACCGGGGAGCCGATCCGGACGGGTTCATGCTGCGTGACGAGATCGTGTCCTATTTGGAGAGCTACGCCGAATCCTTTGGCGCACCGGTGCTGGAAGGGGTGCGCGTCACGCGCTTGCGACGGTTCACCGGTAGCTCGTACCTGCTGGACACGACGGTGGGGGAGATCATCGCCGAACAGGTGGTGGTCGCCACCGGTGCTTACCACGAGCCGAGCAGACCGGCTGTGGCCGAACGGATCCCGGCCGGTATCGAACAGTTGCACTCGGCAGACTACCGCGACTCCGCAGTGCTTCCGCCGGGCGACGTACTGGTCGTGGGCAGCGGTCAGTCGGGCGCACAGATCGCTGAGGACCTGCACTTGGCGGGACGCGGTGTGCACCTGGCCGTCGGCAACGCGCCTCGGGTGGCGCGGTTCTATCGGGGCCGCGACTGCGTCGCGTGGCTGGACGAGATGGGGCATTACGCCAAGACCATCGACGAGTTCGCGGACCCCGCCCAGGTGCGGAAGCGGGTGAACCACTACGTCACCGGCCGGGACGGCGGGCGGGACATCGACCTGCGCACGTTCGCGGTCCAGGGCATGCGGCTGTACGGGCATCTGCTCGACATCCGCGACGGCCGGGCCGCGTTCGGTGACGACCTCAAGTCCGGGTTGGACGCGGCGGACCAGGTGATGGAGTCCATCAAGGACGCCATCGACGCGCACATAGCGGCTCGCGGCATCGACGCGCCCACCGAGGCCCGGTACACGCCGGTGTGGGAGCCGGACCCGGCGACCCATCCGCGCGAGCTGGACTTGTCCGAGGCCGGGATCACGACGGTGATCTGGTCTACCGGGTTCCGCGCGGACTACCGCTGGATCGAGGTCCCCGTCTTCGATGGTCGCGGTCATCCGGTGCACCGCCGTGGCGTGACCAGCGCACCCGGGCTGCACTTCCTCGGGCTGCCCTGGCAGCACACCTGGGGCTCCGGCCGGATGGAAGGGGTCGGCAGGGATGCGCGGTACCTCGTCGAGCGGATCGCCGCGTCCCGCCGCATCACCGACGTGTGCGGTGCGCTCACCGGCAGATCACCGTCACGTTCCGCCGTCCCGTCGCCGAATTGAGGTGAGCAGTGAGCGACGACCTGGTCTTCGACGCGCACCGGCATCTCGGGGTGCTGCCAGCGCATCCCTTCTACGGTGGTCCGGCCATCAATGCCGATACCACCGCCCGAGCCACGGTCGACCAGTTGCTGTCCGATCTGGACGCGGAGGGGACCGAACGAGCCCTGGTACTGCCCAACTACGGCGTGCCCGACCCTGACGTCGCCTTCGCGCACAACGAGCTGGTCCTGGAAGCCGCCCAGCGGGACGACCGGGTGCGTGCCGGGCTGTGGGTGTCCGCGCGACCGGAAGATCGAGCGCGCACGGCGAAGGCGCTCGCGTTGGCCGGTGAAACCGGTGTGCGGGCGCTGAAGCTGAGCTTCCTGCTCGGTGGATCACCGACGGCGCCGGAGTGCCGACCCCTGCTCGACGAGATCTTCGCGGTCGCCGAGCGCCACGGCCTGGTCGTGCACGTGCACACCTCGCCGGGTGCCGCCTCCGACATCGACCAGGTGGGCAACCTGGTCGACTGGTACGCCGATCGCTGCGCGGTGCACCTGGTGCACTTCGGCGGGGGCATGAGCGGCCACATCAAGCTGGCCGGCTCGCGATTCTTCGACTGGGTCGCCGCCGGAAAGCGCGTGTACACCGACCTCTCCTGGGCCATCGGCTTCGCCCCGCACTGGCTCGCCCGGGAGATCGAGCACCGCGGCATCGGCCACGACCGCGTGCTCTTCGCCAGTGACCAACCGTGGGGTGACTTTCCCGGCGAGTACGCCCGGATGCGGTCCGCGGCCGGTGACGGCTACTTCGGCGAGCTCGTGTTCCGCGAGGCCTTCGCCGCGCTCTACGACTGAAAAACATCGTGATCAGAGGAGAAAACATGACCGAGACCGTCGAACTCACCGATGTCGAGCGCAAGTCCCGCGACGAGATTCCGCACCCGTCGTTGCCGGAAGGGTCCAGCATCTACGGGGCCACCAAGGTGTTCCCCGACTACGAGGCGGAGAACGGGGAAACCTACTTCACGTTGGTGCACGGCATCGCGCACGAATCCTCGGTGAGCTTCGTGGCCGTGCTGCAGGCGACCCGCGCGCTGCGCAAGGGCTTCGAGTCGGCCGTCTACTTCTACGGGCCGGGTTCGCTGAACTGCCTTGCCACCCGTGGATTCCCGACGACGGGGAACTCCGCCTTCCCCGGCGAGCACAACATCAACGACCAGCTCAAGACCTTCATCGCCGAAGGCGGGAAGGTGTACTGCTGCCGGTTCGGGCTCTCGCTGCACGGAGCGCGGGAAGAGGACCTCATCGAGGGCGTCATTCCCACCCATCCGCTCGACGTGCAGGACGCGGTCATCCACTACGCGCGGAAGGGCGCCATCATCAACTCCACCTACCAGCTCTGAGCCGCTGTTTCGAAATCTCATCCCGAGATTCGCCGCGGCGTGCGGCGACGGCCGCGCACCCGCCCTCGGACTTCGGGTCCGAGCGCGGGTGCCGGGCGCCGCTCGCGGGGAATCGCAGGCCATTCATGGAGGTGTGTCGTGAGCATCGATACCGGCCAGGAGCGGAACAGCACGGCGGTGGACGTGCGGATCATGACGCGTGCGGAGCTGGCGTTGCACGGGGTCCGGATGGATGCCGAGGTCGCGCGACCGGCTGGCGCGGGGCCCAGCGACGACGGCCACGTCCTCGTCGACGGCGCCGGAGCGGCGTTGCCCACCAACCCCGCCAGCCCGTACTCGGTGCGTGATGGCCGGGTCTGGCTGGGGGAGGAGGACGTCGGGGTCGAAATCACCCCGGTGCGCAGGCCCAGGTTCTACGACCTGAGCACCGCGGACGGCGTGCGCTACGAGCGGATCGCCCGGCTGCACGGCGCGGACGTGCTCGCCACCACCGTGGTGCAGACCTGCGTTCGCTACGCCGAATCCGACCGTTGCCGATTCTGCACCATCGAGGAATCGTTGCGCGGCGGCGCCACGGTCGCGGCCAAGACGCCCGCGCAGCTGGCCGAGGTCGCAGCGGCCGCCGTGCGGCTCGACGGGGTGCGGCAGATGGTGCTGACCACCGGCACCACCGCCGGACCGGATCGCGGTGCGCGCAACCTGGCGCGTTCGGTGCGCGCGGTGCTCGCGGCAGTGCCCGGCCTGCCGATCCAGGTGCAGTGCGAACCGCCCGGTGAACTGCGCTGGATCGGTGAGCTCGAGGCCGCCGGAGCCACGGCGATCGGCATCCACGTCGAAGCCCTCGACGAGCAGGTGCGGCGCCGTTGGATGCCCGGGAAGTCGCAGGTTCCGCTGGCCGAGTACGAGGCGGCGTGGGACGAGGCCGTGCGCGTGTTCGGCCACAACCGGGTGTCCACGTACCTGCTGGTCGGCCTTGGGGAGGACCCCGACGAACTGATCGACGGTGCCGCCGGGCTCATCGAGCGGGGCGTGTATCCGTTCGTCGTCCCTTTCCGGCCGATGGCGGGCACGCTGGCCGCCCGTGACGGCGTCGAGGCGCCCAGCGGGGAGTTGCTGGCCTACGTGACGGACGCGGTGGCCGGGCTGCTCAGGCGCGCCGGAATGTCGGGTGCGGATCAGGGCGCGGGGTGCGCGGCCTGCGGTGCCTGCTCGGTGCTGAGGACGGCGGGAGGATGAGTGTGATCGCCTACGAAGAGCTGCTTCCGCCCGGAAGCCCGCCGATGCCGATGCCGGACGTCCTGTCGCTGCTCGGCGACCGCGCGACCCTGTCCGGGCAGCCACCGTTTCGAATCGAAGCGGCCGACGCCGGGGCCCTCGCCGCGTACCGACGCCTGCGGCACCAGGTGTTCGTGCGGGAACAGGGCCTCTTCGCCGGAACCGACCGGGATGATCGGGACGATGATCCGCGGACGGTCGTCCTGGTGGCCCGCTCCGCCGATGGCGGCGTGCTCGGGGGAGTCCGCCTCGGTCCGGCGACCGACGGCCCTGATCTCGGATGGTGGTACGGCGGAAGACTGGTCGTCGATGGGGCGGTGCGCCGAACGCGCGGAGTGGGTCCGGCGCTGGTGCGCGCCGCCTGCGCGCACGCCGAGGCAGCCGGTGCGCTGCGGTTCGACGCGACCGTGCAAGTGTGCAACGAGCCGCTGTTCGCACGACTGGGCTGGGACCGGGTCCGCGAGGTCGACGTGGCCGGTGTGCCGCACACGTTGATGCGCTGGCCCGTGCGTCGCGTGCACGACCTCGTGGAGGCGACCAAAGCTCCCCTGGGGCCGCTGCTGGACGCGGCCACCGGGCCTCCTGGTGCATTCGGCGGCGCCGGATTCGTGGGTGACGACGGAGCCCCGGTCCCGGGCAGCGACCTGGTGGCGGCGTGCGATGCGATCGTCCCGGCGATGGTCGAGCGCGACCCGGAGTGGGCCGGTTGGTGCGCGGTGCTGGCCAACGTCAACGACCTCGCCGCGATGGGAGCGGAACCGGTCGGGCTGCTCGACGCGATCGGTGCCAGGAACACCGCGCACGCCGGACGCCTGGTCGCCGGGCTGCGGCGTGCTGCGGACGCCTACGGCGGGATTCCATTGCTCGGCGGGCACACGCAGCTCGGCGTGCCCGGCTCGTTGTCCCTCACCGCGCTCGGGCGCACCGCCCATCCCGTCCCGGGCGGCGGTGGCCGCGTGGGACACGAGGTCCGGCTGACCGCGGATCTCGGCGGTGGCTGGCGCCGCGGCTACCGCGGTCGGCAGTGGGATTCCACCAGTCACCGGAGAACTCCAGAACTGCGCGCCATGCTCGGCGCGGTGGCCGCCGCGAGACCGGCGGCGGCCAAGGACGTCTCGATGGCCGGGGTCGTGGGCACCCTGGGCATGCTCGCCGAAGCCAGCGGGTGTGCGGCGGTAATCGACGTCGCTCGCGTGCCGCGCCCCGCAGGAGCGACGGTGGGCGACTGGCTGACGTGCTTCCCCGGCTTCGCGGTCCTCACCACCGATGACGCGGGGAGCGACCCGCTGCCGGCGGGGCCCGCCACCGGTGCCACGTGCGGAGAACTGGTGCAGGGCGGGGGCGTCGGGTTGCGGTGGCCCGACGGCGAGATCACAGCAGCGATCACCACGACGGTGACCGGAATGGGGGATGCATGAGCACATTGCGCCTGGCCGCCGTCGCCGCCGAATTCGGCCGCGACCTGGAACAGGACTTCTTGATCGTCGAGGAGCTCGTCGAGCGGGCTCGGTCCGCGGGTGTCGAGCTGCTGGCCCTGCCGGAGGCATGTCTCGGCGGTTACCTGCTCGGTCTCGACGGCTCCGCCGCCGACGATCCGGGACCTCCCGCGCTCGAGCTGGACGGGCCCGAAGTGCGGCGGCTGGCCGCTCTCGCCGGGAACATGACCGTCGTCGCCGGATACTGCGAGCGGGCCGGGGACCGGAAGTTCAACAGCGCGGTCTGCGTCAGCGGCGACGGCGTGCTCGGCAACCACCGCAAGGTGCACCAGCCGCTGAGCGAGAACGCCAGCTACGACTCCGGTGACTCCTTCCACGCCTTCGACACGCCCGCCGGACGGCTGGGCATGCTGATCTGCTACGACAAGGCGTTCCCCGAAGCGGCTCGCGCGTTGGCTCTCGACGGTGCGGAGATCGGGGTCTGCGTGTCCGCTTGGCCGGGGGCGCGCACCAACGCCGCGGCGGATCTCGCGCAGGACCGGTGGAAGCGCCGCTTCGACCTGTTCGACCGGGCCAGGGCTTTGGAGAACCAGGTGCTGTGGCTTTCGGCGAACCAGGCGGGAACCTTCGGTTCGCTGCGCTTCGTCGGCAGCGCCAAGGTCGTCGATCCTGGAGGCGAGGTGCTCGCCGACACCGGGGTCGAAGCAGGGGTCGCTGTCGCTGACGTCGACGTCGACCGCGCGCTCGAAGCGGCGCGCAGGCACATGGGACACCTCCGCGACCGGCGGCCCGATGCCTACCTGGCTGGCGCGGACCTGTCATGAGCCTGGTCCGCATCGGCGCTGCGGCAGCGCATTTCGGACGTGACCTCGAATTCGACCTGGCTCGGATCGCCAAGCTGATCGACGATGCTCGCCTGGCTGGTGCCGGGTTACTGGTCCTGCCCGACGCCGCCCTCGGCGGCTACCTCGCGGAGCTGCGTCACCCCGGCGTGGACGCGCTGCCGCCCGCGCTCGCTCCCGACTCGCCGATGATCCGGCGAGTCGCCTCGCTGGCCGCCGACATGGTCGTGTGCGTCGGCTACTGCGAGGACGGCGGCGACGTGCGCTACAACGCCGCGGTGTGCGTCAGCGGTGACGGTGTGCTCGGCAGCCACCGCAAGGTGCACCTGCCCGCCGGTGAGTCGCAGGTCTACTCGCCGGGTGAGTCCTTCGCGGCGTGTGACACCCCGGTCGGCAGGGTGGGCATGCTCATCGACTACGACAAGACTTTCCCCGAAGCCGCGCGGTCGTTGGCCCTGGATGGTGCGGAGGTGCTGGCCTGTCTATCGGCTTGGCCGACCAGCATCACCAATCGCGCACCGCGAATGGCCCAGGACCGGCAGGCCAAGCTCTTCGACCTCTACGACCAGACGCGCGCTGCGGAGAACCAGGTCGTGCTCGCTTCGTCTAACCAGACGGGGACCACGGGCGGCATGCGCTTCCTGGGACAGGCGAAGGTCGTCGGACCCGCAGGGGACATCCTGGCGCGCACCTGGTCGAAAGCAGGACTCGCCATCGCAGAGCTGGACGTGGGCGCCGAGGTCGAACGCGCCCGGCGAGTGCTGCACCACCTCGGAGAGCTGCGACCATCCGCTTACCGAGGAGGCAGCAGGTGAAGATCGCGCTGTTGAGCTACTCGACGAAACCTCGTGGCGGTGTGGTGCACACGCTGGCACTGGCCGAGGCACTGGCAGTGCTCGGCGAGGACGTGGCCGTCTGGACCTTGGGGCGTGGTGGCGACACCGGGTTCTTCCGGCAGGTCGACGACGCCGTGGACGTGCGGATCGTACCGTTCGCCGACGGACCGGACGGCGAAACCGCGGGCGAGCGCGTGCTGCGTTCGATCGAGGTGCTCGGCGCGGCTTTCACCCCGGACCAGTACGACGTGGTGCACGCCCAGGACTGCATCAGCGCGAACGCGGTCGGCGACTGCGTGCGCACGGTGCACCACATCGACCACTTCAGCACACCGGAACTGGCAGCCTGCCACGAGCGCGCCATCGTCGCCCCGCACTCGCACGTCTGCGTCTCGCGCTCGGTCGCCGACGAGCTGAGCGCGGGATGGGGTGTCGAGGCCGAGGTGATCCCGAACGGGGTTGCGTACGACCGGTTCGCCGGAACCACCGAACAGGACCGGCGGCACTGGACCGACAGGCTGGGCCGCTACGTGCTCACCGTCGGCGGCATCGAGCCGCGCAAGGGATCGCTGGATCTGCTGGAGTCCTACGCGTTGCTGCGCGAGCAGCAACCCGACATCGCACTGGTCATCGCCGGCGGCGAAACCCTCTTCGACTACCGCGAATACCGGCGGCGCTGGGAGGACCGCGCCCGCGAGCTCGGTGTCGAACCGGTGGTGCTGGGGCCGGTGGCTGAGGACGACCTCCCCGCTCTGGTCGCCGCCGCCAGCGCCTTCGCGTTCCCGTCCACCAAGGAGGGATTCGGGCTGGCCGCGATGGAGGCGTTGGCGGCCGGAACTCCGCTGGTGGTGCGAGCACTGCCCGTTCTGCGGGAGGTCTTCGGCGCCGCCGCCCGCTTCGCCGACAGCGCGCAATCCTTCGCCGCCGAGCTCGCTGCCGCGCTGGCCGATGATGACCCGGACCGTCGGGAGGCCGGGCGGGCGCTGGCCGCCGCGCACACGTGGCGGACGGCGGCCGAACGCCACATCGTGCTCTACCGCTCGCTCAGGCGGGGCCGTTCCTGAGCGGAGCGGCCCCGCGTACTTCCCTGGCCACGATCTTCTCTGAACCCGACGGTTCGAGCGGCCGCGCAGGATGGCCTCTCCTAGTGTTGCGATCATGACCGAGGACTACTTGACCGATTGGAACGCCGATGGGGTGGCGGAGCGCTTCGCGGAGTTCGACACCGCGCTGTGGTGGCGGCTTGGTTATCGCGCCCTGCCGCAGTTGCTCGCACCTGACCGGTTCGACGGCGAGCGCCAGACTTTACTGGACCTGGGGTGCGGGGACGGGACGGTCACGTCATGGATCGCGCAGCACACCGCCAGCGCCGTTGTCGGCGTGGATCGATCGTCGGTGATGATTCGCGCGGCTCGGCGCGGTGCGGACCCGGCGGGACACACCAGGTTCGTCCACAGGCCGGCAGACCGCACCGGTCTCCCCACCGACTCCATCGATGCGGCGTGGGCCGCTTTCCTGGCGGTGTGCTTGCCGGACATGGCAGCACTGCGGGCAGTGGTCGCCGAACTCGCACGCGTAGTGCGGCCCGGGGGGCGCGTGGTGCTGCTCGACAGCCATCCCGACACCACGGGAGTGGATTTCGGAGACGTGGTGCAGGGCGAACCAGACGTGACCTATTCCGAAGGGGATCGGCTCCCGGTCCGGATGCGGCGGCAGGACGGCAGCTGGAGTTCGATCACCGACACCTACTGGACGCGCGCCACCTACGACTCGGTGCTGGGAGAGGCCGGATTCGAGGACGTCGAGCAGCGCGAGCCGCTGCTGGATCCAGCCGACGGGCGGGACGACGACCCGGTTGAACCGGAGCGGCGGCAGCGGTGGCACGCCGCGACGGAACGGCCCCCGTTCCTGATCGTGAGCGCCCGCAGAACCGTCACCGGAAACTAGGCCGAGCCGTACCGCGTGCCTCAGCGTTCGAGCCGCGGGGGACCCCGGCACCCGAGTCCGGCAGTGGGGCACGAGATGCCTGGGGCCCGGCGGAGGGCGGTCGATGGCTCCTCGAAGGGCACCGGGCATTCGTTTTCCTCGGGGGATGGCGAGATCAGCCGCTCCGCCCGCCGCAGCAGAGGCCTTGGTACCGGTAGCCTCGGAGGCGCGGGACGGCTTGCGGAGCTCTTCGGGACGCGCAGCGCCCGCCGAACTCGACGCCGCAGTGGACGTGCGCAACGCGCCCAGCACGATCCGGACACCGCTAGATCGGCAAGGCGGGATTCGGCCCGCGCCTGCACGTTGCGGCGCCCGGGTCTGCGAAGGCAAGGTTTTCGATCCACCGGCTGCGGACGAAAGACACCGAACCGACCGGGGAGCCGGGCTTCCGCCCGACCGGATGCTCGCGTCGGCCGACTTGGGCCCGCGGTCCGCCGCGGACGGGGCAGGCAGGAGAACGAACGGATGTCGTGGAGGTGGCCCCGCGCGGCTTGGCTCGTGATGTCAGTGGTGGCCGTGCCCGTCTTGCTGGTCGTGTCCGGAGCGCTCACGGAACCCATCAGGTGGGCCGTAGCAGACCTCACGGGGCTCATCGGTGCCCTTGCGGCCGCCGTCGCGTTCGCCTGGACCGGACGGGCACCTTCGAAGTCGGGCACGGGGCGCTGGTGGCGGCCCCTGATGGCGCTCGCCCTCTTCGGCTGGGGCGTGGGGCAAGCCGTGTGGACGTGGCACCGCAGCGTGGATCAGCGCGCGGCGACCTTCCCGGACGTCGAGAACGCGCTCTACCTGGGACTGCCGGTCTTCACCTTCTTCGCGTTGCTGCACATCGCCAAGAACGAGCACGCCCGCACCGGTGCCATCGATGCCATCACACGCCCGCGCGTTCTGGTGATCGACGGATTGATCGTCGCTACCAGTTTGCTCGGTCTGGTGTGGCAGGTCACGTTCGGAGCGGCCGTGGAGCGCGGATCCGCCAGCCTCGGCGAAGTGCTGCTGGCGGTGTCCTACGCGGTGGCCGACCTCGTCCTCATCGTGCTCGCGGTCCTGATATCGGTCCTGATGCATCGCAACTGGCGACTACCGCTGGTGTGGCTGCTGGCCGGGCTCATCGCGATCGGTGCTTCGGACGCCCTCTACGCGTTCTCCATCAGCAACAGCAGTTCCGCTCCGCCGAACATCGCTGATGTGGGGTACATGATGGCGCCCTACTTCATGCTTGTCGCCGCGCTCGCCCCGGAGAACGGACTGTCGCGAGTGGCGACCAACCTTCCTCCACTCGTTCTTCCCTACGTTCCGCTGGCAGCGGTGTGCGCGTTCACGGCCGTGCGGGCGACCATCGACAGCCCGCGTCCCTCGGAGGTCTACTTCCTCGTCGGAGTCGTCGGTCTCGTCGTGGTGCGTCAGCTCACGACGGCGCGTCGGCTGCAGGAGGTGCACCAGCGCCTGCGGCACCTCGCCACGCACGACCCGCTCACCGGGGTGGCGAACCGAGCACTTCTGCTGGACGTCCTCGCACAGGCCCTCCCCCAGGCGTACGCCCAGCACACCGACCTCGGCCTCCTCTACATCGATCTCGACCAGTTCAAGGAGGTCAACGACAGGTGGGGACACCAAGCGGGGGACACCGTGCTGCGGGCGACGGCCACGAAGCTGCGAACCGAGCTCGACGGCAGGGCCACGCTGGCCCGCCTTGGCGGGGACGAGTTCGTGGTCCTGCTCAACCCGGCACCCGCCGACCCGGGCTCGCTGTGCTCACGGCTCCGCGAACGTCTGGCCGAACCGGTTCTGCTGGAGGGGGAGGAGTACCGGATCACCGCCAGCTTCGGGTACGTACCGCTCGAACCGAACGACACTGCGCACCACGCGCTCAGCCGCGCCGATGCGGCCATGTACTCGGCCAAGCGAGCTGAACAGCTCTGATGGCTAGGCGGAGCGCCGGACCGTAAAGGCTTCGCCGCCATCCCTCCAGGCCTCCGGGGCGCGGCCGCCGTCCGATCTTTGCACCGGCCCGTCATGTGCGGCTCGTCAGCAGGTAGAACGGTGCGTGCTCGGCGGGTTGGCGGGAGGAGAGCACGAGGGTGCGGACGAGCGGGATGTCGATCCGATCCACGGTGAACCCGGCGGATTCCAGCATGCCGCGAACGGATCCGAGCGGCCGGTGCAGCCGGCGGGAGCGCGTCCACGTACCGTCGCGCCGCTGGAGGCTGAGAGGTACCATCTCGCCGGGCCGGGCAGTTCGGCCGAGTTGACCGTAGACGATGCCCGGGAAGTGGATGCCGACGGCAGAGGGGTTGACGTCGAGGACGGTGAAGCGGGATCCGGGCCGCAGGACGCGCAGGACTTCGGAGAAGAGCTGTTCGACCAGCGGGTCGAGGAACTCGCAGCTGACGACGAAACCTGCGTAGGCGGCATCCGCGGAGGAGTCGGGGATACCGCGCAGAGATCCTCGTGGAGTTCGTCGATACCGGACCCCCAGCGTCGGTCTCTCTTCGGCTGTTCTGATCATCGCTGGCGAAGGGTCCGTTCCGAGCACCTGCGCTCTATGCGCGTTAGCCAGCCAGCGCGCGGACTTGCCCGTGCGGCAACCGACGTCGAGGACTCGGTCGCCCGGCGCGATGTGCAACTGATCAGGCAGGTGGCGGTACCCGTGGTCCCACCAGAACGCGTCATCGAGCGCGTCGTAGTCGTCGACCTCGGACTGCACACTGCGGATCGACGACGTCGACTCATCGAATGCGGACGGCTCGAGCATGTGAAAATAGGTCACTGGCCACACTCCCCTCAGTCCCTCGGCCGACGAGCGAACGAATCGGTGTTCCTCACGGCGATGTTGCCTCGGACTTCCTCCGCCCTTGTCGATGCGAGCAGCTTGCGCGGTCTCTCGCCACTGTGATGCAACGCACTGCTCGGCGACCGATCCGCGCTACGTGCGCCGGTGTGCGATCTGACCTCGCCGGCGCATCCTCCGTTGCCACACACGGTCGCACCATTCGCCAGGGAAGTTCGAGCGAGCGCTTTAGCGCGAGAGCGACCCGGCCGATCTTGAAGTAGACAATATCTGCGGCGCATCGGTTGGTCTGGACGGGTGAAATTCCCGATGCGCTGGGCAAGATCGTTCTGCGACCCCTTAACTGTGGCCCCCACGCTCGCCGCCGACCAGGAAGTTCCTGGTCACGCACACCGCTGGGCCACTGATGCCTTACAAGCAAGGGGTCGTTGGTTCGAACCCAACTGCGCCCACCGTAGTCCTTTGAACAGCGAAAACGTGGTTCCCGTTCGGGGTGCTTCCGCACAGTGCGCCCTTGATCTCGCCCCCTTCCGGCAACGCGTGGCGTTCAGATCCGTGGGCTCGGCAAGGACGAAGCGGGCTGGTAGCCGTCCCGCACGAGGTGCGACCAAGGCGGGCGCGAATTGCGGCGCGCTTCCGTACGGCATCCGCGCCGCGGCCAGCTCGTGTGCCCATTTCGGGGAGGGCATGTCGCCGTTGAGATCTCCGGCGGGGTACCTCGCCGTGAGCGCGATGAGCTGAGCTCGACCCGCTCGTTCTCCCGGATGCATCGCACCTCGGTGGCTTCGTGAGACGGGTGGTGCCCGGCTCCCAGTGTTGCGGGGCCCCGCACCGGCGCGGGCTGCTGGTGGGCTGGTTCGCCGTAACGGCATGTTCGGTCGCGAACGGATGATGTCCGCAATCTCTGATCAGCCAAAGGTTCTCCGGTCGGCTTTCCCCGCGTGCCGACTTGCGTCATGGCATGGTCGGTGGTGAACGCCGTTGCGGCACGGAGCTTGTTCAGGCAGGCCGATCCGATCAGCGGTGAGCCGGTGTTGCAGGTCCGGACCGTGCTCCGGTCGCACGAGCGCCCCGGGGTCTTCCGAGACGCTGAGCGCCGATGATCCCGTGGTGGCGCCGACGGCCGCCAAGAGCGGACGAGCGTCGAGCCTGCGGACCGAGGAGTTCGACCTGCTGCTGTTCGTGTTGGCCGATCCCGGCCGGGTAGCTTCGGCGGGACGAATTGATGCGGGAGTTCCAGGCGCAGGAATTCGGCGGTGCGCCCACCGCGGCCGCCACGTGCGGTGGCTGCGGGAGAAGATCGAGGATGAACCGCCGATGCCCGAGCTCTTGATCACCGTCTGGGGTGTCGGGTATCGGTTCGACGCTCCCGGGGTGTGCGGAGGAAAGGTGATCTCTCGGCCGGTGCGGACCGGGAGAGCAGTGCTGGAATGCTGGTTCGCAGGAGTCGTGAAAGCCCGATCGTCGGCTCTGCGGTGAGGACGACCGCTGACGCGGCGCCACGCTCCTGAGTCTGCGAAACGTCCTGCGCGCACTTCTGCGAGCGGCCTCGTGCGGGATTTCCCTGGAACGTGGTCACGGCAAATGGGAAACTTTTGTTTCCAGACTCATTAAATGAGATCAGCTTGCTGAAGCCGTGGTATGGGAATGCGCGATCGGGCATGGGTGATTCACGTACGTGATCGCTTCGTGGTACCGGTGCGCTGAACTCCGTTTCGCCTGATTGACTGTGTTCGGCAAATGAAATTCGGCAGAGGGGAAAACCGATGAATCAGGACACGCGGCGCCGGATGGGGCGTGGAACGGCGCTGACCGCGGTCGTGGGTGCCGCGCTCGCCATGGCGACGGCGGGGACCGCGCAGGCTGCCACTCCCGGGGTCTTCACACTGTGCTCGAAGGGGTCTTACGCTTCCTACGCGGTGTTCCCGGAGCGCGGTGGCATGGCCACGACGCTCGTTCCCAGCGGTGCCTGCGAGAAGTTCGAATTCGACGGCGACAAGCCGGAGCGAGTTGAGATCCACCAGGGCGGTGGCGCGCTCATCGGCCCGGTCACCTACGACGGCCGGGCGGGCTTGAACATCGCCACCGTCGAAGGGCCGAGCTTCCACCCGTTCTGATCCACGTCGGCCGATGGCCGGGCTGTGCCGTTGTCGTGAACCCGTGGCAACGGCACAGTCGTGTCGCCGGAGATCGGCGGCACGCTGCGGAGGAATCGAGCAGTCCGGAAAGGTGCGCCCTTGATCCAGTTGGCGGTATCGGCTTTCAAGTGGGGGGAATCCCCGTCCGCCGCGAACGAGGTCTGGATTGCGCCGAGGGGTGCGGACACTTGAGGTGGTCGCGCGTTGCCGCGGATTATCCGCCGTGGGGGAGCGGTTCGAAGGCGCTGCGCAACCGAACTGCTCGCTTCCCAGTTTCGGAGGATGATCGGGATGACTTCCCAAGCCGAATCAGCAGAATCGTCGCCGGCCCTGCACGAGGAGCAAGAGTCCGCGAAGCGCGTGCGGGTAGCGGCCTGGGCAGCTGATCCCATCACGCTGAACGGTTTGACGCAGGCGTTGATGGGCCGCCTCGACGTGTTCGTCGCGACGGGCGAACTCCCAGCCGACGTGGATGTTCTGGTGGTCGCCGCCGACCGGATCACCACGGATGTCATGGTCAACATGCGCAGGGCCGCCACCCAGTGCTCGGCGCCGATGGTGCTGGTGACCAACGAGCTCGACCGGACCCAGCTGCTGGCCGCGGTCGAATGCCGCGTGGTCGCGGTGCTGCATCGCAGCGCGGCCACCGAGGAGCGGCTGGTCAGCACGATCGACGTCGTGGCCGGAGGCGGCGGTCTGCTACCGCCCAACCTGCTCGGTGATCTGCTGCGCCAAGTGCAGAACCTGAACGAAGAGGTGCTGGCTCCGCGTGGTCTGAACTCCTCCGGGCTGACCAGTCGCGAGATCGACGTCATCCGGTTGCTCACCGAAGGGTGCGACACCGAGGAGATCGCGACCCGGATGTGCTATTCGGAACGCACCGTGAAGAACGTCATCTACGCCATGACGAGTCGCTTCAACCTGCGCAATCGTCCGCAGCTGGTCGCGTACGCCATGCGTTCCGGAATCATCTAGCACGGTGCGAGGCGCGGAACGGCAGGAGATGGTGCCGAAATCCCCTCGCAGCACGCCCGAAACCCGGCGCGGGGATGATCGGTGTCCTTCGTCCGTCTTGGCCGGCGCTGTGGGCTGCGCGGCTGCGTCCGGGCCCGCAGCCGCCGCGGCACGACGTCCTCACGCGGACGCCGACGCGACGTCGCGCAACATCGCAGTGGCCAGCTCGGCGCGCGACCGGTACCCGGCGCGCTGGAAGAACCGGGTCAGCCGCCCCTCCACGCTCTTCGCGCCGGTTCCGAGAACGACACCGATCTGCTGGTTGGTCAATCCGTCCGTGACGAGGGTCGCGAGCAACCGTTCGTTCTCGGCGAGGGTCGCGCTCCGGCCCGCGACAGCGATGTTGCGCGCGCGCATCAGCAGCCGCAGCCGCGCTCGCGGAATCAGGGCGTCGAGCTCGCCGAACGTCCGGTATGCCTCCCGTAGCAGCCCCGGGTCCCCGAGCCCGCTTTCAGCCACGATCAGGACGGTGCGGGCCAACTCGACCTTCCGGCGACGGGAGCGGGAGAGCTCGACCGCTTCGCGCGCGGCAGCCGGATCATGCTCCACCAGCACTCGTGCGAGAAGGTGATTGCGTCGTGCGGTGGTGGTCCCCACACGGTCGGCGATCCGCTCGATCCGCGCCGCGCACTTCCGTCCGGCCATCTGGTCCCCGTGCCGCGACTCCCATTCGGCCAGGTGCAGCCACAGTTCACCGGTGCCGACGATGAGCCCGTGCGCGCCAGCGCGAGCGAGCCCCTGCTCGATGATCGTGCGGGAGCGGTCGTGGGCGCCGATCGTGCGTTCCAAGTCCGCGGCGGGCCCGGCCAGCAGGTGCGGCAGCAGCAGGTGCTGCGAGCGAGCTTCGTCGAGCACGGCGCGCGCCCTGCTCAGCCGGCCGCGGGCGGTCAGGATCGTCACCGCTTCCCGGTACATCGGTGTCCGCCCGGGAGCTCGGCCGTGGACCGTTGCCGCGGCCATCGTGGACCGGGCGGCGTCGAGCGCTTCGTCCCACTGCTCGTGCGCCCCGATATCATCGAGTTCTGCCGCGCCGCGCAGGTGGAGCGCGTTCGTCACCAGCTGGTTCGCCGGCCAGGCGGCGCTGCTCGTGTCGTCCTCGGTCTGCTCGTGGCGGGACGCCGTACCCAGCATCGACGCCGCCACCTGATCGATGGCCCGGCCGAACGCCGCCGTGGCGGGGCTTTCCGCTCGCCACTGCTGGGATTCGGCGGCGAGCTGCTCGTGAGCTTCCCGCCATCGGTCGAGCAGGCAGAGCGCGGCGGCTCGGGTCACGGTGCGGGCCGCAGCACCGCCGGGAAGCGACCGCCAACCCTCCCGGGCGAAGTCGTGCAACGCGGTCGTGTCACCGCGGCCGGCCAAACCGGCCACGTAGACGAGTTGCAGTTGCTGTGCCGGGATGGTCGAGAGTTCGTGGGGGAGCGCGCGCAGCGCGAGGTCGGCCGATTCGGCGGCGGAACCGAACCGCTGCCCGACCGCGCACGACACGGCGTGCCGGTGCAGCGCCGCGGCTCGGCGGGTGGGATCCGTGGTCAGTTCGGTCGCCGCCAGCAGCCATCGCGCCTCGCGATCGTCGTGCACATCCGAGGCGCTGTGCGCCAGCAACTGCGCGGCGGCACGCTCGGGAGCCACCAACCCGCCCGCGTCGACCAGTCGTTCGGGCAGGTAGTCGGGGTCCGTGCACGGTGCGCCGTGCCAGAGGACGCGCACGGCGAGCAATGCGATCCTGCGCCGTTCGAAGGGACCCGCGCAGGAAGCGAGCATGGTGGCGAGCATCGGCACGCGGAACCGCCAGGAATTCGGCTGCGGGCCGGGTAGCAGCACGCCCGCTTCAGCCAGCGCGCGCAGGGTTTCGAGGACCTCGTCCTCGCCGCGGTCGACGCAGTCCGCGATCAGCGACGGCGCGGCCTCGTCCAGCGGATGCAGCGCTGCCAGCGATTTCAGCACGGCCCGGGCCGGCGATTTCGGCTCGCACAGGTCGGTGAACAGCGGATGGGTGTTCGGCAGGCGAGGAGCCCGGTCCCGCACCAGGTGCACCTGGCGGTCGACCACCCGCAGGCAGTCGGATGCCAGATACCCCTCGACCGCGGCCTCGATGACGGCGGGGAGACCTCGACAGGAGTTCCGCATCGCGGCGGCCATTCCGGGTGCGGGCACCGCGTTGAGGAGTTCCGAGAGGACCTGCTCCACTTCGGTTCCGCCCAGCGGGCGGAGCCGTTCTTCGTGCACCAGCCCGTTCTCCGCCGGCTGATCGAGGTCCGCCCGGTCGGCTGCGCCGCTGCGAGCGGAGCAGACCAGGGTGATGCGAGTACCTGCCAGCGCCTTCAGGACGGCGGTGATGGAGCCGGCGGATTCCGGGCTGAGCCGGTGTGCGTCGTCGAGGAAGACCACGAGCCGGTCGCGCTGCCCGGTCAGTGCCGCCAGCAGCCGCCGGAACGAGGCCGGTGCGGAGTCGCCGCGAGCGGTCGGCGCACCGAGCTCGTCGGCGAGTCGGGCGGCGAGGTGCGCCGCGTCGCACTCCCTGCGCGGTATCGGAACGTTCACCGTGGAGATGCGCTCGTCGGTGAGCCGCAGCCGCGCCTGCGCGAGAGTCGTGCTGCGGCCGATCCCGGCGGGGCCTGTGACCACGACGAGCGGGACGTCAGGGCGGTGCAGGCAGACGTCGACGATTCGATCGACGACTTCGCCCCGGACGACCGAACGGGCACTCGGCCCGCGTTCTCGAGCAGTGTTGCCCCGCGGGGTCGTGCGCTGGAGGGCCGCGTCGGGGAGTGTCAGGTGGTCCGGGGTGGCGGGCTGGTGCGCGGGTCGATGAGTGAACACAGTCCCAGTATTGCCAGTGATCCCGGGACGGTTTGCATTCACGTGATGACAGGATCCTTAATGATTTCTTGCGTGAATGTTGGCCGAGTGGAACATATTACACCGTTCTGAAATATGTCATTCCGGATTCTTGATCTCCTGCTGTTCCGCTGATCCCGGCGATAGCGTGCGGCCGTCGAGCCAAGGCGTCGAAGGCGACGCGGCGATGCAGGAGGACGACGATCATGACGCGGGAGAAGACGGCCATCGCGGGCCGGGACGAGGTCTTGGCGGAACTGTGGACCGCGCTGTCGTCCGGAACGAAGCACGGCCGGCTGCTGGTCGTCCGCGGTGCGCAGGGCATCGGCAGGACTCGGTTGCTGGAGGCCGCCGCTCGACGCTGGCTGTCCCGGGGGCTGCGAGTGACCCAGGTGCACGCGGGACGTGAGCGCTACGGGATCGGCGCCGTGGTCGACGCACTCCGGGCGGACTTCGACCGGTCCGGCGAGCCCGCCCTGATCGAGTGCATCAGCGCGTTGGCACGGCTCCGCGATGGCGAGCCGGCGGATCAGGGCGCGCGATTCGTCACCGTGGTGGACGAGTTCAACCGGGCGTTCGGCCAGATCGGCGGCATCGGGCAGACCGCGGTGCTCGTCGACGACGTCCTGGAGATCGCCGATCCCGTCCCGCTGCTGCTCGCCGCCCGCCGTCCGGGCTGCTTGGTCGTCGCGTCCTTGCGCACCGGTTCCGAGACTTCCTCGGTCGCTCGTGAACTGCTGGAGCTGGCCGACGAGGTGCTGGATCTGGACCCGCTGCGCAATGCGGACGTCGCGACGATCACGGGCGGCGACCTGGACGAGAGCGTGCACGAGGCGCTGCACGCCGCGCTCGGTCCGCTCTACGGCAATCCGGGCGCCGTGCTGGCGACCGTGCAGGAATTGCGGGACCACGGGCGGATCGTCGACCACCGCTTGACCGCTGCGGACGCGGAGATCGAGCTTCCCGCGGACCACGACTTGGTGCTGCGCGTCCGCCGGCTCGGCGCGCTCCCCCCGCGCCTGCTCGCCGCGGTGGCCGCGCTCGGAGCGCTCGACCTCGATGATGTGCCGTTGGTCGCCCGCGCCCTGGGCGACGACTTGGCGGAGTGCGAGCGGGTGGTGGACGAACTCGTCGAGGAGGGGCTGCTCGTGGGGGATGAGGGGCGGCAGCTGCGGTGCAGCTGCCCGGCCCTCGCGGCGACTTTCGCGCGCCAGCAGCGGGACGTGGCGCGGCGCCTGGCCGCCCCGCCACCGTCGGATGCGAAGGTGCCCGCGCGGTCGATGACAGCGGTGGCCTCCTCTGGTTCGCGGTTGCAGCCGGCCGCGCGGGCGCAGGCCTGGTCCGCAGCCGACGGTCGGCTACTCGGCCTGATCAGTTCGGGGCTCACCAATCGGCAGATCGGTTCGAAGCTGGGACTGAGCGAGAAGACGGTGGAGAACCAGTTGACCAGGCTGTTCGCCAAGACCGGCTGCCGGTCCCGCGTGGAGTTGGTGACGGTGGCGAACGCGCCGCGGCTCCCGGTCGGCGGGGCCGTCGGCAACCGGACCTCTCTGACGGCCTGACCGATGCGTTGCGGAGCGCCCCGGCGCGAGACGCTCGTGCGGTCGCGCAACGCACTGGATCCGTGCGCCCGCCCGAGCTGCCCAGCGGTGACCGGACCTGGTCGGTTCCGCTGCTCTCGCCACTGCGCACCGCTCTCAGCGGAGCTCGTCCCGGGCACCGGGGGGATCGAAGCGGTAGCCCACACCCCACACGGTCACCAGCACCTCCGGGCGGGACGGGTCGAGCTCGACCTTCTCCCGCAATCGTCTCATGTGGACGGTCACGGTGGAGGCGTCGCCGAAATCGCGCTCCCATACCTTGCGCATCAGCTCATCGCGGCGGAACGCCCGGCCGGGGTTGTCCATGAGGAACGTCAGCAGCGCGAACTCCCGGTTGGTCAACGCCAGTCGCCGCCGACCTCTGCTGGCGATCCGCGCGGAGTGGTCCACCACCAGATCGCCCGCGCGTCGGATGCCGGGAGACGGCGCGGGAGGCCTGGCCTGCACCCTGTGGAGCACCGACTGGACCCGCATCACCAGCTCTCGCGGGTTGAGCGGTTTCGTCAGGTAGTCGTCCGCGCCGGCCTCCAGCCCGCGCAGTCGGTCCTGCTCGGCGTCCGGCGAAGTCAGCATGATCACCGGGACTCGACTCCGAGTTCGCAGCTCCAGGCAGAACTTCGCGCCGTCGAGGCCCGGCAACGTCATGTCGAGCACGACGAGGCCGGGGCGCAGCTCGTGCGCCAGCTCCAAGCCGAGCAGGCCATCGGACACGACCACCGTGGTGTAGTCCGCTCGGCGCAGGTGATCGGTGATCATCTGGGATGTCACGGGATCGTCCTCGAGAACCAGGACGCGTGGTCCTCGTGTGCGCGAGTGCTCCTGCTGAGCACGATTCGGCGGTGTCATCTCCTGAACCTGCTTCTCACTCTCAAGCTCATTCCACCCACCTTGTTCCGAGGCGACCGGGCGGAGGGCCACCGCCGAGCGCGGGTGCGGCGAATCGGTCGTGCGCAACGGCGGTCGCGTGGCAGGCAACTGGTCGGCCTGGCCATTAGTCGCCACATTCGCCGGGTGATCGGTAGTGCCCGGGTAAGGTCACGCTGCGCCTGGATCGGTGGTGGAAATTGTACGTCCCTCCGAGGACGGGTGGAGCGACCCGGGGAGGGGCGGAAGCCATTCATCCTGTCCGGCGTCCACCAGCGCGCAGCCGAGCGGGATGACGTGGTTTCACCGCTTCTGATCAGCGGTTTTGCCGCTCCTCGTTGCGTCCTCGATCGGGCTGGGCGTTTCGGGAGGGGTGTGATCCGCGCCTGCTCGCTGATGTGGCGGAAAGGTCGATCCGCTGGTTCGGTGATGTCCTTTCGGGCAATTTCGGTACCTGGAGGTGCCATTCGCTTCCCGTTTGCTCCGCCTCGGTGGCGAATTCGGTTAGCTTGGGGTAAATCAATTGATCGGCATTGGGGTCTCGGCCCGCTGCGGGCGGTCCGGCGCGCCGTACTACCGGGAGAAATAAGGGATGACGAGCGGTTTCCTGTCGTATTCAGACCACTTCGTCGGCAGCAGTGGCTGGAAAGTCCCTGCGCTGGGTAAGGAGTACGGCCCGGGTGAGGAAGTGCCCCCGCCCGTGAAAGAGCTCCGGAGCGGTATCGGCTTGAGCGTGGAGACGCTCCTCCTCGGCTTTGGTCGCAGCGAACGAACACGCTTCCACGACACCGAGGTCCGGCCCTGCCTGCGGTGCGCCGAGTACGGCCAGGCGCAGCCGCGCGCGGTGGCATCGGCCGAAGCATCGATCAGCTGCTGCCCCGGTTGCCCCGGATGCCGGTGACGTCGATGCCGAAGCGGCTTCGGGGGGAGTCGGGCGCCTTCCCTCTTCGGACGGCCCGCGCGCGGCTCCGTCGCGGCGGATCCGCGGCCGGAACGGTGAAGGCGGGATCCGATGCGGCATGCCGCGATCACTGATGAAGCAGCGCACCCCGCCCTCACCGGAGGAGGTTCGGCCACGGGACGCGTCGATGAACTTCTGGCCGCCATGTCGGAGCAAGCGGTCGCGGTGGCGATGCTGCGGGCGAAGTGGGCCGAGTCGGTCCGAGCGGTACCACCGGAGCCCGACGACGGTGGACCGGACGGGGCGAACTCGTGGCCGCTCACCGACGTGCGGCGCGAGCGGTGGTTCAGGGCCGAAGGCGTTCGCGAGATGTGGTTTTCGAAATACGTCCTGTGGGTCGGGTGGTGGGTCGACACCGCGCAGCTCGCGTTGCGATCCGCCGCGGGTGAGCCGGATTCGGAGCTGCGGGAGGCGACCGCGGTCAGGACGCCCGAGACCTGGCAGGGATCGGAGCGCGGGAGATCCTTTTCGCTGCGGCTCGTTCAGCGAGCCCCACTCCTCCGCTGGGGCGAGAACTGGATCAACGACTCGCTGCCCTGGCTGCTCGCGCACGATGATCTGGACAGGTTGCTCGCGCTCACCGGCGACACGAGCTCCGCGCGGGCCGTTCGGCTCGCCCACCGCTCCGTGCTGGACGCTCGGCACGCCGGGGACCTCGCGCTGGAGCAGGAGGAGTCGGGTTCGGCCGCGATGTGCGAGGTGGACCGGAACTGGAACCTCTACAGCCGGCGGCATCCCCTCGCGTGTGACTACGCGAACACGATCGCCGACCACTTGAGGATCGCAGCGCGGCGGTGAAGCCCGCTCGCGCCGGTGCATCGCGCGTGCGGCTCAGTAACCGAAGTTCTGCGTCCACCACGGAGTTCCGCGGCCGATGTGCAGTCCGACGCCGATCGCCCGGAACTCGCCGTTGAGGATGTTCTCCCGGTGCGGGATGCTCTGCATCCAGGCGCGCACCACGCTGGCCGGTGTTTCCTGCCCGACCGCGATGTTCTCCCCGGCCGGGTCCTCGAAACCTTCGGCCAGCATCCGCTCGAACGGCGACGGGCCGCGAAATCCTCGGTGTGCGAAGAAATCCCGCTGCGCCATGTCGGCGCTGTGCCGTCGTGCCGAACGGCGCAGCCGTTCATCGCCTTCCAACCGGGGCAGTCCGCGCCTGGTGCGCTCGGCGTTGACCAGTGACACGACCTTGTCCTCGGTTCGGGAACGCACCGCGTCCCGACCGGCTCCGAGCGCCATGCGACGCCACACCTCCTCGGTCCGCGCGGAATCCGCCTCGACCATCGGAATCTCTTATATATCGGGAAGTCCGGCGCCGAACGCGCGGCGGCCAGGCTGTGCCCGAGTGGGCACGCGTGCCGGGCGTTCGGGTACGGATCGTCCGCGTCGGCGCCCAGCGCGAATGTTCGCGGTGAGACTTGCGTATGCCCGCGCACGCGCGCCGATCCTCCGGTGCGGTGCGCGCCGAGCAGAGCGAGAGGAGATTTTCCATGGCACAGCAGGTGCAGACCTCGACCCCCGGGATGCAGTCCGCGGGGCAGAAGTTCAGCGACACCGCCAGTGACTTCACCAGGGACATGCACGCCGTCAACACCATGATGGCGACGTTGCAGTCGAGCTGGCACGGCGACGCGTCCAGGAATTTCAACCAGGCGATGGACAACTGGGAGAAGTCCTTCAACATCGTGATCAACAAGTTGATCGGCATGATGGAGGTCATGGGGATCAACTCCAAGGACTACGTGACGGCTGAAGACGACGCGACGAGCAAGGCCGGCTCCTTCAGTTCCGTCCTCCCGCTGCCTGGAGTCTGAGCGGAACCATCAATTCCCCGATCGATCGAGTCCGCTCGCTCGCGGACCGATGAGGAGTGCAGATGTCTGACTATCGTTTCAACTTCAGCGTCGCGGACGCGACTCTCTACGACATGGACGCGGTCAACAACAAGGTTCGCTCGGCGCTCACCGAAATGGAACGGGCCGTCGAGTCCAGCCTCGCGGATTGGACCGGTGATGCGCAGAACGCCTACTGGGAAGCCAAGGCTGCGTGGAACCAGCAGGCCAACCTGATGCCGCAGTACCTGCAGGCGGGGCGGCAGACCCTGCTCAACATTTCCGACAACTACGGCACGACCGAGCAGCGCGCTCGGCAGATCTGGGACCAGACTCGGGGCTGAGCGATTTCGCGTTCGCGATGCGGTACGGCCGTCGGGGAAGTGACCCCGGATTTCCCGACGGCCACCGCCGTGGCCATCGGGGCCGCGCCCGGAGAACGAGCTTTGGGAGGTTGTCATGAGCGAGAAGCAAGGAATCGACTACTGGCGGGACAGCGACGCGTGGAAGGACACCGACTACGCCGACTGGAAGAAGATCGACGCCTTCGTCGAAGAGGGATACCTGACCGAGGATGATCGGGACCTCCTCCAGGCGCGTGGCAGTGCCGCCGCGATGGGGCACGCCAGCAGCCCGGACGAGACGAACGACCCGTGGGAGAAGTACCTCGACCTGAAGGAGGAGTACAAGGACGACCCGCGGTTCGGCGAGAACGGCAAAGCCGAGGACCTCGCGAAGCCGGACGGCTACGGGGAGGGGCCGAAGGACGATACCGACTACGTCGACAAGCTCGACTGGGAACTGGACGACGACAAGACCCCGCCGGAGGTGGAAGACCCGCCGAAGGTCCCGAAGTACGACAACGAGGGAAAAGAAGGCGACGAGGTCGTCGTGAGCACCGAGGCGCTCAAGGCCTTCGCGCAGAACATGTTGAAGCTGAAGGCCATGATCACACCGGCCAAGGACTACGTCAGCGACGTGGAGGTCCTGCCGGGAGCCTTCGCCAACGCGTACCGGCTTCGCGACCGGGTCATGGGTTCCGACGGGGAGAACGGCTCCGCCGGGCTCAAGACGGCCATCTACGACTTCCTGCACAACACGGAAAAGGGATTCGACTTCCTCGAGGAAGACCTCGCGCGGGTGTTGAAGGAATACGCCGAAGCCGAAGACCTGAACAAGGTGGCGGGCAGCGATTTCGACGCCATCATGGCGAAAGCGTACTCCTACATCGGTGAAACGGAGTCCGGAAAGTAGCGCGAGTCGGGCGCGGCGTAGCGGTGCGGGGTGCGGGAGGGGGCGGTCCGCGCACTCCGGGGGTGACTAATTCGAGATCTTCCCGAATCGGATGATCTCAACTCATCAGCGGTTCAGGGGCGGTAGGAGCAGGCGTGGGTTCGCACCAGGAAAATTACGACGAGAACAGCAGCAACACCACTACGGATGATGACGACAAGCATTCCGTATTCGCCGATTCCGCCGGTACCGCTGAAGGGGACGACAACTTCAACGAGTGGGACTGGAAGCGGATCAAGGCGGCGTTGACCGGTGGCGCCGCCGTGATCGGGGACCAGGACGACCGGCTGCGCGGACTGGTCGACCCGGTGACCTTGCAGCAGGCCGCCAACAACTTCGACTTCGCCCAGAAGACGATGGAGTCCGTCGCCAAGAACCTCCGCGCCCAGGCCCGCGCCACGGCGGGGCCGGACGGCATCTGGAAAGGGCCTGCGGCGCGCGCCTTCCTGGCGAAGATGGAGACGTTCGCCAACAACATCGACGCGAACGCCAGGCTGCTCAGCGACGGTGCGTTGGAGAGCGAGGCGGGTGGGTCGATCTCCGACACGCTGCGGATGAACGGCAACTACCTCGCTTGGGGCGCGCAGACCGTCGACTACTACGACCGCTACTACGCCGACTTGGCGTTGCAGCGCGGTGTCGCCCCGAAGATGGAAGACGACAAGGTCATGGTGAGCAAGGACGAGGAAGTCGTCAAAGCCATGACCGACTCCATGCGCCAGGTCATCGTCCAGGTCTCCTCCAACTACGAGTGGCGCAAGGACGATGTCGTCACCCCGGACCCGGTCAAGGGCGAGGCACCGTCACCGCCCCCGCCGCCCAAGCCGCCGCCGAAGGCGCCACCGCCGCCGAAGGAGCCGCCACCTCCCAAGGAACCGCCGCCGCCCAAGCCGCCGCCGAAGGAACCGCCGCCCAACGAGCCGCCGCCGAAGGAGCCGCCGCCGCCCAAGGAGCCGCCACCTGTGGGTGGCCCGGAGGGCGATCCGCCACCCGTGGGCGATCCGCCGCCGGTGGGTGGTCCGGAGGGCGATCCGCCTCCGGTCGGCGATCCGCCGCCGGTGGGCGATCCGCCGCCGGTGGGTGGTCCGGGAGGTACGCCGCCGCCGGTGGGCGGCCCTGAGCAGCAGGTGAACAGCCAAACCCCGCCGCCGGTGGGTGCGCCGCCGCCGGTGGGCGGTCCGGGAGGCACCCCGCCGCCGGGAGGGACGCCTCCGCCGGTCGGCACCCCGCCGCCGGTAAGTGGGCCGCCGCCGGTAAGTGGGCCGCCGCCGGTCGGCAATCCCCCTGGCAGCCGCCACAACCCGAGAGATCCTGGAGGGAACAAGGGCAACGTTCCGCCGCCGGTCGGCGGGCCACCCGTGGGCGATGGGCCTCCGGTCGGGAATCCGCCTCCGGTGGGCAGTCCGCCTCCGGTGGGCAGTCCGCCGCCGGTCGGGAGTCCGCCGCCGGTGGGCAGCCCGCCCTCGGCCGGGAGTCCGCCTCCAGCGGGGAGCCCGCCTCCGGTCGGCGGTCCACCTCCGGTGGGTCAGCCGCCGGGCGGTACGCCGGAGGGCTGGTCGCCGGGTGAGGGTCAGCAGTCGTCGTCTGGGCAGGACGAGCGCGGTGGGATGCCGATGATGCCGCCGATGATGCCGCCGGGTGCCGGTGGTGGCGGTGGGAACGGCGGTGGTGAGCGTTCGGATGCCTCCGGTCTGCTCGACGCCGGCAGTGCGCCGTGGTCGGGTTCCGGCCCGCCGGTGGGTGATCCGGAAGCCCCGTTCGGTGCACCCCCGGTCGAGGCTCCCGCCGGGGACGCCGCGCCGGTCGACGTGCCGGGCGCGGACGAGCAGCAGGAGCCTCGGCAGCAGGTGGCCGGTGGGATGCCGATGATGCCGCCGATGGTGCCGCCGGGCGCCGCCGGTGGTGGCGGCAACGAGCGCTCCGACGCGTCCGGTCTGCTCGACGCCGGGATTGAGCCGTGGGAGGCCGCGGGTCCGCCCGCGGGCGATCCGGAAGCTCCGGCCGCGGGAGTGCCGCCGGTCGAGGTGCCGTCCGCGCCGCAGCAGCCGACCGATCCGCCTGCTCCGGTGGGTGAAGCCGGGAACGTGGCCGGCGGCGTGCCGGTCGTTCCCCTCGCGGTGCCGCCGCTGGGCGCTCTCGGCCCGAACCGGGAGCGCGAGCGCGGTACCCGCGAGCAGCTGCCGGAGGGCTCCGGATCCGCTGACGCCACGAGCGGTGCTGGTGCCGGTGCGTCGGCCGAGCCGGTCGTTCCCGCCGTCCGCGAGGGCGAACCGGCAGGCGAGCCGGAGTGGCTCCAGGACCAGGTCCCGGTCGTGCGCCACCAGGACGGGGCCAAGGACACCGGAGCGTGGGACAGCCCTGGCGGCCTGCCTTGGCTGATCCCGTTCCCGGTCTCCGGCGATGCCGATCGGGAGCGCGACCGGCCTGCCCCGGACCACTCGCTGCGGGACACCACCCCGTGGGAGCCCGAGGGTGCCGCCGGCGATTCGGGCTACGCCGCATGGCGGCGCGCGAGTTTGGGCGGGGACCGGCGGACCGCGGTGGAGGAGGAGCGGCCCGTGCGCTGCGGCGGGCCGGACTTCACCTCGGAGGAGCTCGCGACCATGCGGGCAGAGGAAAGAGCGGAAGCCGAACGGGAGGCGGAGGAGAAGGCCAAGGCGGAAGCCGAGGTGGAGGCGGACACCGAGAAGGAGCGTTCCAGTTCGGACCTTCTCGTGAGGGATAACTCCGCCTGGGGCGGAGGTTCCGCCACACCGCCGCCGGGCGCGCTGGGATGAGGTCGATGTCCCCAGCGGTCGACACGAACGAGGCAAACCCATGAGCACCATCACGGTGAAGCGCCCGCCGCGCGCCACGGGGCCGGAGATGCCCGAGGGCACGGTCGAGCTGCAGGAGCCTCCGGTCATGGAGGAACCGGCTGCGATGGACTTCCGATCGGTGGCCATGATCGTGCCGATGGGAATCGGCTCGATGGCGATGATCATGATGGTGTCGTCCCGGAGCAGCTCGCCGATGATGTACATCATGGGCGGCGGCATGGCGCTGGCGATGCTGGTCATGGTGCTGACCCAGCTCGGCCGCAACGGGGCCGAGCGCAAGCGCAAGATGGCGTCCGAGCGCCGCGACTTCCTGCGCTACATCGCGCAGTTGCGGGAGAAGGCCAGGGAGTCCGCGGACCAGCAGCGCCGGGCCGTGGTGTGGAGCAACCCGGCGCCGTCCTGGTTGTGGTCGATCGCCGCCGGTACCCGGTTGTGGGAGCGGCGGGCGAACCAGGACGACTTCGGGCGAGCCCGGATCGGATTGGGCGCGCAGACCGCGGCGGTGGAGTACACGGCACCGTCGACCAAGCCGATCGAGGACCTGGAACCGCTGGCGGCGGTCTCGCTGCGACGGTTCCAGGAGGCCTACGGCACCGTCTCGGGAATTCCGATGTCCGTGGGGCTGCGCAGCTTCACCAGCGTGGAGTTCGCCGGTGCGCAAGAAGGCGCGGTCGGTTTGGTCCGGTCCGTTCTGGGCCAGCTGGTCACCTTCCACTCGCCGGACGAGCTGCGGGTGGCGGTGCTGACGAGCGAGGCATGCCAGCCCGAGTGGGACTGGGTCAAGTGGCTGCCGCACAACGCCCACCCCACCGCGCACGACGCGGCGGGCCCGCTGCGCCTGTTCGCCTGCGACCACGACGAGCTGATGGACGTGCTCGGCGCGGACATCACCGACCGGCCCGACCACGATCCGAGCAGCCGTCCGGGCGTGGTCGAGCCGTTCGTGGTGGTGGTCGCGCATCTGACCGAGATCCCCGAGTCCTCGCGGCTGTTCGACACCGGGCTGCGCAACGTCGTGCTGCTGGACCTGTCCGGGCGGCTGCCCGGCGGGCCCAAGGTGTTGCGGCTGACCGCGGAGGACGACGAAGTGAGCTTCCCGGTGGGGGAGTCCACCGGCACGGCCCGGCGCGACCAGCTGAGCCTGGTGCAGGCCGAAGCGCTGGCCAGGTCGATGGCGCCCAAGCGCACCAGCGGCTCGGTGGACGTGGTGGACCAGCCGTTGGAGAGCGATTTCGAGCTGACCACGCTGCTGGGCATCCGCGACCCGCGCACGTTCGACGTGCCTGCGCAGTGGCGCCCCCGCGCCGCGCAGCGCTCGCGGTTGCAGGTGCCGATCGGCGTCACCACCGAGGGCGAGGTCGTCGAGCTGGACTTGAAGGAACCCGCCCAGGGCGGGATGGGCCCGCACGGCATGCTGATCGGCGCCACCGGCTCCGGCAAGAGCGAACTGCTGCGCACCTTGGTGGCGGGCCTGGCGGCGACGCACTCGTCGGAGATCCTCAACCTGGTGCTGGTCGACTTCAAGGGCGGCGCCACGTTCCTGGGCATGGACGAGTTGCCGCACACCTCGGCGGTGATCACCAACCTCGCCGACGAACTGCCGCTGGTCGACCGGATGCAGGACGCGCTCAACGGCGAGCTGGTGCGGCGCCAGGAGCTGTTGCGCGCCAGCGGGTATTCCTCGTCGTTCGAGTACGAGAAGGCCAGGGCCGGGGGCGCGCAGCTGGTGCCGTTCCCGGACCTGCTGCTGGTGGTCGACGAGTTCAGCGAGCTGCTGGCCAGCAAGGCCGAGTTCATGGACCTGTTCGTCTCCATCGGGCGGCTCGGCCGCAGCCTCGGGGTGCACCTGCTGCTGGCTTCGCAGCGGCTGGACGAGGGCCGCATCCACCGGGTGGAGGGCCACCTGTCCTACCGGATCGCGCTGCGCACGTTCTCCTCGATGGAGTCGCGGGCCGTGATCGGTCAGGCCAAGGCCTACGAACTGCCGTCCGACCCGGGCAACGGCTACTTGAAGATCGACACGACCACGCTGGTGCGGTTCAAGGGCGCCTACGTCTCCGGGCCCTGCCCGGAGCGCGACGGCGCGGCCCCGGCCACCTCCGAAGAGCGGGCGTTCTCCGAGGTCGTCTCCTTCCGCACGCAGCCCTACCCGAGCCTGCACCAGATCCGGCAGCACGAGGAGCAGGGCCCGCGGGAGCCGGAGGCGGAACCTGAGGACGAGTCCGGTGAGGACGCCCCGTCGCTGATCGAAGTCCTCATCGGACGGCTGAAGGGCTCGGGTCCGCCCGCCCGTCAGATCTGGCTGCCGCCGCTGTCGGCGGCGCCGAGCCTGGACAGCCTGCTGCCCAGCGTGGTGCCGGACCCGGTTCGCGGCATGGCCGTAGAGCCCACCGGCGGCCGGACCCCGTTGCGAGTTCCGGTGGCCGTCGTCGACCGGCCCTACGAGCAGTCGCGGGACCTGATGACCGCGGACCTGTCCGGTTCGGATGGCCACGTCGGCATCGCCGGTGCACCGCAGAGCGGCAAATCCACGCTGCTGCGGACCTTGGTGCTGGGGCTCGCGCTGCACAACACCCCGCGCGACGTGCAGTTCTACTGCATGGACTTCGGGGGCGGCGGCATCATGTCGCTGTCCGGGCTGCCGCACGTGGGCTCGGTCGCGACCCGGATGGAACGCGACCGGGTGGTGCGCACCATCGCCGAGCTGACCCAGCTGCTGGAGCGCCGCGAGTCCCTGTTCGCCGAGCACGGCTTCGAGTCGATCGCGGCCTACCTGCGGGCTCGGGAGCGCGGGGAGGTCGACGACCCGCACGGGCACGTGTTCCTCGTCGTGGACGGCTGGTTCACCGTCAAGCAGGACTTCCAGGAACTGGAGGCGAAGATCGGCGAGCTCGCCTCCCGCGGCTTGTCGTTCGGCATCCATCTGGTGCTGGCAGCGACCCGCTGGTCGGAGATCCGCACCTGGCTCCGTGACCTGCTGGGCAGCAAGCTCGAACTGCGCCTCGGCGACTCGATGGAGTCGGAGTTCGGTTCGCGCAAGGCCGCGACCGTGCCGAACCAGGCCGGTCGCGGGATCACCTCGGACGGGTACCACTTCCTCACCGCGCTGCCCCGGCTGGACGGGCGTTCCGACGTCGACGACCTCTCGGAAGCGACCAAGACCGTCACCGAGGAGGTGCGGGCGTTCTGGCCCGGAGAGCCCGCCCCGCCGGTGCGGATGCTGCCGACGAAGCTGCCCGCGCGGCAGCTTCCCGCACCGGAACCCGAGTTCCGGATGTGCATCGGTCACGACGAGCAACGGTTGCAGCCGGTGTGGCACGACTTCCACGCGCAGCCGCACCTGATGGTCTTCGGCGACGGCGCGACGGGCAAGACCAACCTGCTGCGCTTGGCGCTGCGCTCCATCCGGCGGCGCTACGGACCCGACCAGGCCAAGATCGTGCTCGGCGATGCTCGGCGCGACCTCGACAACGAGGTGCCCGCCGAGTACAACGTCGGCTTCGGGGTCAACTCCGAAGCGCTGCACGGGCTCGCAGAGCAGACCGCCGCCTCGATGGTCAAGCGGGTGCCGGGCCAGGAGATCTCCTCGGAACGCATGCGCAAGCGGGACTGGTGGGAGGGCCCGGAGCTGTTCCTGGTCGTCGACGACTACGAACTGCTCACCCGCGGCGGGATGGGATCGGCGCTGGACCCGCTGCTGTCGATGATCCCGCAGGGTGTCCACATCGGACTTCACCTGGTGGTCGCCAGGAGCACTTCCGGTGCCATGCGGGCGATGATGGACCCGGTGTTGCGCCGGCTCTGGGAGCTCGGCACCCCTTCGCTGCTGCTCTCCTACCCCAAGGAAGAGGGCACCTTCATCGGTGAGGCGAAACCGCGCAAGCTGCCTCCCGGCCGCGCCCAGCTGGTCACCCGGCGCGGCATCCGACTCATCCAGACCGGTCTGGTCGAAGACGAATTCGCCACGGCCGCCCAGCCGACGAGCACGATCAGGAAGGAGAACCGATGACCAGCGCCAGGGCCGCGGAGCTGTGCAGGGTCACGGTGTTCGGCCCGGACGGAAAGGCCGATCTGGCGGTGCCGGTGTCGACCTCGGTGGCCGACCTGCTGCCGGTGCTGCTCAGCCACACCCGGCGCCGGCCCGCGGAGGACGAGCCGGGCTCCTGGGTGCTGCAGCGCCTCGGTGAGCCGCCGCTGGACCCGGACGGCACCCCGGAGACGCTGGACTGGCTGGAAGGCGAGCGGCTGCACCTGCGCCCGGCCGCCGACCCGCTTCCGCAGCTGGACTTCGACGATCTCGCCGACGGGATCGCCACCAGCGTCGAGCAGCATCCGGATCGCTGGCGGCCGGAGTTCGGCTCGCGCCTGTTCCAAGTGCTCTCGGGTGTGCTCCTCGGGCTGCTCGCGATGGTCCTGCTCGGCGACGGACCGACCGGGCTGCACGCCGGCTTCGCCGGCGGCCTGGCCCTGATCTTCACCGGTGGTGCGCTGCCGCTGGCCGAGAACCTCAAGGACGTCGCGCTGGCGCGGCTCATCGGGCTCGCCGGGTGCGGCTACGCGGGGATCGCCGGGCTGATCGCCGCCGACGGCGTTCCCGGCGGCGTGGCACCGACTCCGCCGGGACTCCTGGTGGGCACCGGGTGCGCCGCGCTCGCGGCCGTCGTCCTGCTGGTGCTGCACCGGTTCGCGGGCCGGTCCGTCCCGTTCGGCCCGTTCCTGACGGTCCTGCTGCTGGCCGTGGTGGTCCACGGCGGGGTGTGGCTGGGACTGGGCTTCGGCTTGCGTCCGGGCCAGACGGCGGGTGCGCTCGCCGCCGTGGTGTTCGGGGTCGTGCTGTTCGCCCCGAAAGTGACCGTTCGGGCGGCGTTCCTGCGCGGACCGCAACTGCCGCGCAACGCCGCGGACCTCCAGCAGGACATCGACCCGGCCGGTGCCGAGGACGTGACCTCTCGCACCGGCCACGCCGACCGGTACCTCAGCGCCGCGCTGGTCTGCGCCGCGGCCGTCCTCGTCGCCGCGTTCCCCTTGATCATGACCGAAACCGGCTGGGTGACCTGGGCGCTCGTCAGCGTGCTCTCCTGCTCGGTGCTGCTGCGTTCGCGCGCCCTGTTCAGCGCCTGGCAGCGGGTGTCGCTGGTGGCGGCCGGGACCAGCGGGCTCTCCCTGGTGGCGCTGGCCTTCGCGCGGGAGTTCTCCCCGGGGTGGCGCGCGCTCCTCGTGCTCGGCCTGCTCCTGGTGCTGCTGGCGCTGGTGCTGGGTGCGCTGCGCCCGCTGCACCGCCGGATGCTGCCGATCTGGGGACATCTGGCGAACATCTTCGACACCTGCACGGCCATCGCGGTGCTCCCGCTGCTGTTCCAGCTGCTGGAGCTCTACGCGTGGGCGCGCGGATTGGCCGGGTGAGCAGGTGCAGACCCAACGGGACCACGTCCACGCCTACCAGTTCCTGATGGGCAGGATGAGCTCCGCCCTGGTGCTCGCCGACCCGGCCAGCGCCGAAGTACCGGCGAAACGGGCCAAGACCGGACTGATCGTCGGTGTGGTGCTCGCGCTGCTGATCGGCGCCGGGTTCGGCGTCTACGGGCTGTTCGTCCCCGGCGGCAGCAAGAAGTGGCAGGCCCAGGGCGCGATCGTGGTGGAGAAGGAGACCGGCACCAGGTTCGTCAACGTGGGCGGGGTGCTGCACCCGACGCTGAACTACGCCTCGGCGAAGTTGTTGCAGGGCGCGGGATCCGAGGTGCAGACGATCTCGCAGGCCTCTCTCGCGGGCGCCCCGCGCGGTGGCCCGATCGGCATTCCGGACGCGCCGCAGACGCTTCCCCCGGCCGAGGAACTGGCCGGTTCGCACTGGCTGGCCTGCCTGCCGGGGGCGAGCACCGGAGCCGCCCCCGGGCGGTTCAACCTCGACTTCGATCCGACGTCCACCGCCCGGCAGCTGCCCGCCGACCAGTACCTGCCGGTGCGCTCGGTCGACGGCACCGACTACCTGCTGTGGCAGGGCCGCAAGCACCGGATCGCCGACCCGTCGGTCCAGGTCGCGCTGGGCATGGCCAACGCGCGTCCGTCCACGGCTCCGCCGTGGTGGCTCGACGCGGTGCCCGCGGGGCCTGCGCTGGAACCGGCCCGGATCGACGGCGCCGGGTCCGCCGGGTCGCCCGTCGGCGGCGTCCCGCGTCAGGTGGGACAGCTGTTCGAGCAGCACGCCGCCAACGGCGGGGTCCAGCGGTTCGTGCTCCGCGCCGACGGGCTGGCACCGCTGAGCACGACCGAGTTCGCGCTTTTGGCGGCCCAGCCCGGAAATCCGGCGCCGGAGCGGATCGGCGCCGCCGCGGTGGCCGGGACGCCCCGCTCGGCGGACCGGTCGCTGTTCGACCGGATCCCCGATCTCGGCGGCGCGGGCTGGCAGCCCGGCGCGGACGCGCTCTGCCTGCGCCAGAACCCGGCCGGGACCCAGGTCCGCAGCCAGGTGGTGCTCGCCGCACCCCGGCAGGCGGCCTCGCCCGGTGGCGCGGTGAACGTGCGGCCGGGAACCGGCCTGGTGGCCGGTGCGCTGCCGATCCCCGCCGGGCAGCGGGTGCCGGACCGGTACCTGATCACCGACCAGGGCACCAAGCACCTGGTACCGGACGACGAGTCGATGCAGGCCCTCGGTTTCGGCAGCGCGCCGGTGCGCCCGATCTCGAACGAACTGCTCGCCGCCCTCCCGGACGGACCGGTGCTCAGCCGGGCCGCGATGGGCGTGAGCGAGAAGGGATGAACAGCTGATGCCCGCACTGCCTCCGCTGACCAGGCGCCGTCGCGATGAACCGGACATGCCGCTGACCAAGCACACCGTGGGCAACGCGCTCGTGGTGTGCGCGGAGCGGCGGATGACCACCGAAGCCCAGGAGATGGCCCTGGCGGTGGCTCCGGACACCGAACACGAGATGGTGGTCGTCGACCTGCCCAGCGGGATGCCCATCTCGGCCTGGGACTCCGTCGCCGCGCTGCTGCCCAAGCGGCGCCGCGGGGTCCGGCTGGTCGTGGGCGGCCGGTCCCGGGAGGCCACCGCGCTGGCCGGGCAGTGGCTCTCGGAACGCCTCGGGCGCACCGTGGTGGCCCCGGACGGAGTGATCTTCCGGGGGACCGGCGGGACGCTGTTCGTGCATGCCGGGAAGGGCAGCGGCTGGGTCCGGTTCCGGCCGGGGAAGGCGCCGGAGTGGGAGGCCAAGCGGTTCCCGCGGCCCCTCTGGGACGCCAGCCTGGTCGAGGCGTGGCCCACCAGCTCGGTCGGCGTCGCCGAGCCGGTGCCCGGCGGGGTGTGGATCCACCCCACGGTCCGCGACGCCGCCTTCAGCGGGCACTGGGAGCGGCTGGCGAGCGGGATGCCGTGCCAGCCGGAGGTGCTCACCGTGGTGCTGGGCTGTCCTGGCGCGCCCGCGCTCTCGCTCGACGACGTGGTGCGCTTCTGGCGGCGGCTGGACACCTCGGTGCGCGACCGGGTCCGCTTCGTGCAGTACGGCCCGGTGCACCTGCCCGAAGGCGACTCGCTGGGCCAGGCGCTCGCGGATCTCCTGCACGCCCGGGTCGCCTGCTACACCGGGATGCCGGTGGGGTCCCCGCACGCGCCGGAGATCTACACGATGTGCGCGGACGGGAACCTGGGCTGGCACGCCTTCGCACGCGAGATCGGTTACGTGCCCCGAGGACACGCGGCGCACGGGGAAGCCCCGGCGCTGCTGAGTCACCGCGTCCCGTTCGAGGGCTTGGAGCGGCTCTCCCCAGCGGTGTACTGGTACACCCCGGACGCGGTCGTGGAGGTCGTGCAGTCGGGCCTGTGGGTGCGTCCGCCGCAAGACGCGCAGAACGCGGCCGCGGTGCGCGCCGCGCCGGCCGACCCCGAGGTCAACGTCCTGGCCTTCGACGCGACCGACGAGCGGGTGGCGGCCAGGATGCGGCTGCTGGCCGAGGACGTGCTGGCGCGGCTGGACCCGGCCACTCGCGTGCGCTGCCGGCTGGTGGCCGCCTCGGAGCTGGGGCGCGGCGTCGCGCGCGTCGCCGGAGCCGCCCGCGGTGAGCTGGGCTCCGGGCCGGGGCAGGCGCCCGCGCGGACCGCCTCGGCGGAGGCCGCCACGGACTTCGTCACCCCGATCTCCGGCGGGCAGCCCGCGGTGGGTCCCCCGTCCCCGCCTGCCGGTCTGCCGCCGATCTCGGTGCCCGCGCCGGATTTCGTGGCGGCGTCGGCCATGACGGGCCGAGCCGCCGCGGGACCGGTTCCCGGGGGCGGGCACGTGCCCGGCCCTGTCCCCGGGGCGAGCGCTTCCGTCCCGCGGAGCAGCGCCCCGGCTCCCGCCGCCGCGCCGGTCCCCGACCTCGCTCCTGCTGCCGCGCCGCCCTCTGCTCCGCAACCTCCCCCGTCCCCCGAGGCGGCCGCGCCCCCCGACGCGGCCGCGGTCGCCGGTGCGCCGTCCGCCACCCCCGGCGCACCGGCCCGTCCGGCGTCCTCCGATGCCGACCCGGTCTCGGCGATGCCGCTCCGGCTGGAGAGCTCACCGGCGCCCGAGATCGGCCCGCCACCGGAGGTGCCGGACGCCCCGGAGCCCGCCGCCACTACCGAAGCTCCCGAGCCCGAGCCCGCACCGGGACCTCCCGTCGCCGAGCCGCCGGCCCCGCCCGCGAAGCCCCGCCCGCAACCCGTACCGGAGGCCGCCGCTTCGGCGCTGCTGCCCGCCCAGGGCATCACCGAGGAGCGCACGTGGTTGCGTCGGACGCTCAGCCGCGAGTTCGACGCCATGGCCCACTCGGTCTCCCGGATCCTTTCGGAACACCCCGGTTTTCAAGGAGATCCCCGCTCGTCGGCCGACGTGCTCACCGACACCGTGGCCGTGCGCCTCTACCTGACCGAGCGGGGCGAGGCGATCGACCGTTCGCTGCGGACCGCCGCGAACGGGCCGCACGTCCCCTTCGCCCGGTGCGTCGTGTCCGGGTTGAGCAAGCTGCCCTCGCACCGCGGTGCCACCGTGTTCAGCGCCACGCCGACGCCGGAGCAGTGGGAGCTCTACCGGCAGCGCCGCCTGGTCACCGAGTGGGGCTTCACCCACGCGCTGACCGAGCCCAGCGCGGACCAGGACGGCGAGATCGACGTGCTGGTGTGGTCGATGACCGCCCGGCGCACCAAGCTGCTCGAACTCGACGACGCCGACCGCGCGGACGACCGCGTGGTGTTCGTACCGGGCACCAGCTTCAAGGTCCTGGAAACGACCGAGGCCACTGCGGAGGAACCGCGGCGGCGGGTCCTGCTGCGCGAGCTGGCGAGCTCCGAAGTGGACGAACAGGGCCGGGTGGCCGAACGCGCCTCGCTGGACGAGCTGGCGACCACCTCGCTGCGGCGGTGCGTGGAGCGCTGGGCGAACGCCCGTCCCAGCGGCACGGTCGGCGAGTCGGCACGCGGCCGGTTCGGCGCGCTACCCGGGCTGGTGTAGCGGTGCCGGGTCGCGGCGCCGCCGTCCGGGTGGAGCGCCGCGGAGCGGGCGGCGCAGCGGTTTCGAGGACGGGTTGTCAGAGAGGGGAAGGTCGATGAACCGCGAACTTCTGGTGGTGGGAGCAGATCGGCCGGGCGCGTTCCCCTCGATCGGCGCCGCGCTCGCGGCGGCCCACGACGGAGCCACCATCAGCATCCGGCCCGGCAGGTACGAGGAGAACCTGGTCGTCGACCGGATGGTCAACCTGACCGCCGAGGACGGCGAGGGCACCGTCGAGGTGCACGCCGCCGAGAACAGCGCGCTGGTCATCGACACCGAGGGCGCTCAGCTGCGCGGGCTGGTGCTGGTCTGCGACGACGGCCGCTACCCGGCGGTCGACGTGCGGCGCGGCGAGGTCGCGCTGGACGGGTGCCGCATCGCCGGCTCGTCGTGGTCGGCCCTGCTGACCAGGGGCAGCGGCTCGGTCGCCGCGCGCGGTTGCCGGATGACGAGCACCGGCGGCGCGGGCATCGTGATCACGTCCTCGGCCGCCAGCACGGTGGAGGACAGCGAGGTCTCCGACGTGGCCTCTTCGGCCGTGGTGGTCGGGGAGGACGGTTCGCTCACGCTGCGCCGGTTCGTCGTGCGACGCCCGGGCGGCAACGGGATCTGCGTCAACGGGCGGGGCCGGTGCCTGCTCGAAGGGAGCACGATCACCGAGGCCGCCAAGCCCGCGCTCGTGGTCGAGCAGCAGGGAACCCTCACAGCCACCGAACTGGACGTGCGCGACGGGGTCAACGTCGACCTCTACCTGACCGGCGGCGCCTCGGTCGAGATCGTGGACTCCCGGTTCTCCGGGGCTGCGGGCCAGGCCGCCTACCTCACCGAGCAGGCGAGCCCGCTGCTGCGCGGGTGCACGTTCTCCGCCGCCCGGTGCGGGGTGCAGGTGACCGGGCGGGCCGCTCCCCGGCTGATCGAGTGCGTCGTCGAGGACTGCCGGGTGGGGATCGTCGTCGACGGCGAAGCCCGGCCCCGCTTCGACAAGACCTCGGTGCGCGGGACGACGGACGCGATCGCCCGGCTGTCCTCCTCAGCGGGCTCGCACTTCTCCGCGTTCCGGGCCACCGCCGACTCGGGGTCCGGGTTGCTGCTCGCGGGCACCGGTGAAGTCGTGGTCGACAACGCCTCGATCGAGACCGCCACCTCCGCTGCCGTGGAACTCGCCGAGTCCGCGCGGGCCGCGCTCACCGATACCCGCATCACCGCGGGCACCGAAGCGGCGCTCGTGCTCACAGGTGGCCGTGCGGAGCTCGTTTCGGCGCTGCTGCGCGGTGGTGGGCTGCGCGTCGGGGGCGCCGAGGTGTCGATGAACGACACCGAGATCGTCGAGGCGCTCGCCGACGGCGTGCTGATCACCGCCGGTGGTTCGGTGCGGGCGGGCAGCTGCCGCATCCGCTCGGCGGGCGGGCACGGCGTGCACGTGACGGCCGGGGGCGGCGCGCGGTTCGACGAGTGCGAGGTGCTCGGCAGCGCGGGCGACGGCGCGCACCTGGACACCGCGGAGCCGGTCGCCCTGCACCGGTGCGCGGTCAAGGGCAGCGGCGGAGTCGCGGTCCGGCGCCTGCAGGAGGACGGCCGGATCACCGTGCAGGATCTGGTGACCGATGCCGCGACCGCCTCACCTCAGTCTCCTCGCGGTTCTCGGCAGGAGGTCGACCGCTCCGCGCCCGAACCGGAGGAGTCCGAAGTGGACAACTCGCTGCTCGGGGCCAGCGGCGCCGAGCTGAACGGACCGCTGTCCGAACTCGACTCGCTGATCGGCCTCCAAGGCGTCAAGCAGGAGGTCCGCGGTCTGATCAACCTGATCCGGATGTCGCAGGTCCGCCAGGAGAAGGGCCTGCCGATGCCGCCGATCAGCAGGCACCTGGTCTTCGCGGGCCCGCCCGGCACCGGCAAGACCACCGTGGCCCGGCTCTACGGCGCGGTCCTCGCCGAACTGGGCATCCTGTCCAAGGGGCACATGATCGAGGCCGCCCGCGCCGACCTGGTCGGCCAGTACATCGGCTCGACCGCGATCAAGACCACCGAGCTGGTGAACCAGGCCATCGGCGGGGTGCTGTTCATCGACGAGGCCTACACCCTCAACGCGCAGAGCGGCGGCGTCGGCCCGGACTTCGGCCAGGAGGCCATCGACGCGCTGATGAAGATGATGGAGGACCACCGCGACGAACTGGTCGTCATCGTCGCGGGCTACTCGGAGCTGATGCAGGGGTTCCTGGAGTCGAACCCCGGCGTGGCCTCCCGCTTCACCCGGACCATCGAGTTCCCGAACTACAGCGTCGAAGAGCTGGTGACCATCGCGGGCAACCTGTGCCGCAAGCACTACTACGAGCTCACCGACGACGCGATCGACGAACTGACCAACTACTTCACCCGCGTGCCGAAGGGGGATACCTTCGGCAACGGCCGCGTGGCGCGCAAGCTCTTCGAGGAGATGATCAGCCTCCAGGCTTCGCGGCTCGCCCAGCGCCCGCCGGCCAGGGACTCCGACCTGAGCAGGCTGACCGCCGAGGACATCGCGCCGCAGACCGCGATGCTGGAGCAGCTCCCGTCGCAGTCCTCGGACACACCGGACGCCGCCGACGACCCGCGGTCGGCCCTGCAGGCCACCTACGCGTGGCAGCGGCTGGCCGGGCTCAGCGGGATGAACGGCGCCAGGCAGGCGGTCGGGGCGGCGCTGGTCTCGTTGCGCGAGCGCAGGAACCAGCGCCGGGCGCTCGGCCGGCACGGCAACGCGGTGCTGGTCGGCCGCCGCGGCAGCGGGCGATCCGAACTCGCCCGGCTCTACGCCCAGGGGCTCGCCGAACTGGACTTGGTCGGAATCGGCCAGCTGGTGCGGGTCTCGCTGGCAGGCGACCTCTGTCCACAGTGGCCGGGGCAGGCCGAGAGCCTGATGCGCAAGGCGTTCCAGGACGCCCGCGGCGGGGTGCTGGTGGTGGACGCCGACGCGGCCGGGGATTCCCAGCCGGAGGAGGCCGAAGCGCTGCAGGCGGCGCTGCGCGAGCACACCGCGGATTCGGTGGTGGTGCTCACCGGCACCCGCGCGAGCCTGGACGTGGTGCTGGCCCGGGCGCCGAAGCTGGCGGAGAACTTCGGACAGCGATGGGAGATCGGCGCGTACTCCACCGCGGAGCTCGCGGAACTCGCGGTCCGGTACCTGCGCGAGCGCGGCCACGAGGTCCCGGACGAGGTGTGCGCGGCGGTGCACGAGCGCCTCGCGGAGGCGGGCGGTTCGACGGTGCACGACGCCCACCGGTTCTCCCGGTATCTGGCCCGGACGGCGGCCTCCCGAACGTTGGCGCTCGCCGACCTCGCCGGGTTGGGGGAGCGGGCCGAGCCGACGCGCTCCGGGCTGGCCTCGGTGGGGTGAGGCGACGGCAATCGGGGCAGACCGGATGCCCGCCGGTCCTCGATCCCGCCTTCGCGGTCGAGCGGTGGGGATCGCGTCGGGTTGAGTGGTGGAGCAGTCTCATCCAGGAGGTTTTCGTGTCCGATGTGGATCGTCGCAGCATCGAGATGTTGCGCGAGGAGTACGAACGTGTCAGCGCCAACCTCGGCGACATGCAGCGGCGGATCACCGAGCTCTCGGCGACCGCCGTCTCGCCCCGGCGGGAGGTGTCGGTCACGGTGGGGAACCAGGGAGTGATCAAGGACCTCCACTTCCCCACCGCCGCTTATCGCAAGCTCCCCAAGAACGAGCTGGCCGAACTGATCACGAAGACGATCGCGGAGGCGCGGGAGAAGGCGACCGAGCAGATGGCCGAGTTGATCGCCCCGATGATGCCCGGCGGTCTCGACGCGAAGGCGGTGCTCAGCGGCGACGTCAGCGCCGAGGCCCTGGCGTCCGTGCAGCCTCAGCTGCCGCCGATGGTCGCCGAGACGCAGCGGCACCGGGCCGCCCGGATCGATGAGATGCGCCGATGAGCGACTCGTTCTGGGTGGATCCCGAGCGGCTGGGCCGCAGCGGACAGGGCTACTACGACGAGCAGACGCTGCTGAACAACCTGCACTCCGGCGCCGGCGACATCATGCTCCGGTACTCCGGCAGCTTCGGCAACGACAAGGAAGGCCAGGAGTTCCGGCAGGTCTTCAACGACGGGATGGCGTCCTACACCGGAGGTATCGAGGGACTCAGCGGCCTCCTGGGGCACATCGGCATGGGGTTGCACCAGAACGGCCGGCTGTACGGGGACTCCCGGGACAGCGCCGACGAGCTGACCTACAACCTGCAGAGCGAGTCCGATCCGGCTCAGTCCCCGGCGCCGCAGCAGCCCCCGCCGTCGGAGAAGGATCCCGTGCCGCTTTCGCCGGTCGTGGTCTCCCCGCGTGAGCAGGTCGACTCGCCGCGATCGGAAGGCTCCGGTGAGCCGGGTGATGCCAAGGCCGTTCTCGCGAACGCCGAAGCATCGCAGTTCGTCCGCAGCGAGAAGCCGGACGTGCCGGGTGTGGCCGAGTTCGAGGAGGCGCGGCAGTCGGTGGATCCCGGTGTGCCGGGTGTGGCCGAGTTCGACGAAGCGCGAGAGCCGGTGGATCCCGGCGTGCCCCGCGGAGTTCGGTGACCTCGTGCCGGGGCCGGACGGTCACCCCGCCTGTCCCGACCTGGGCTGAGTGGCGCGCCGATCGGCGCAAGGACACCCGCTGATCGGCGGTTCGTGATGGTTTCCCCGGATCGGCCGCGCGGCCGGTCGTCGCCGCCCGCACTCGCCGGAAGGTGGACCGGCACTGGTCGTCGTCGTTCGTTCGGAAGGAAGCTGAGCCGTGAGCCTGGACGTCTTCGCGTGGATCACGACCGGCATCGACCCGCTCGACGTCAAGTCGTCGCACATGTACTCGCTCTCGGGCGAGCTCCGTTCGCACGCGCAGAACTACCAGCAGCAGGCGAACGGCATCAACCAGCTCTCGGCGGGCGCGCTGGACAGCGTGGAGGGCGATACCGCCGACGCGATCCGCAACTACAGCTCGAACCTGACCAACCAGGTCCCGAACCAGGTTCGCGCGGTGTACAACGCCGCCGACGGCGTCGACATGTTCGGCGTGAACGGCGAGGAGAGCTGGGGCGAGTACTACGTCACCTCCGCGTTCATCGTGGCCGACATCGCCATGATCATGGCCTCGCCGTGGGGCCCTTTCCTGCTGCCCTCGCGCCTGATGGCCGGGCGCATGATGTTGAAGGAGGTCGTCGACCAGGGCAAGGAGATGGCCGGGTCGCTCAGCGGCTGGCTGCGCATGGCTTGGGAAGGGATCGAGGAGGGCACCCAGGAGGTTCTCGAATCCGCCATTCCGCAGGCCCATTCGATCGTGCAGGGGAAGCGGAACCAACTCGACGGCCAGTCGATGTACGTCGGCTTCCTGGCGGGCTTCTCCGCGGGTTTCCTCATCAGCGCTCTGTACAAGGGTGCCGGCTACAACCAGTTCACCAAGGAGCTCTCCCACACCTGGTACGGCGGATCTCACCTGGAATTCCTGGGCGAGCTTCCCGTCGAGATGATCGTCGCGACCTTGCTGGGCGGTGCCGGTGATCCACTGGGGACCTACATCTCGAGCACCTCCATCGGCTCGATCACCAAGATCATGCAGAACTGGGCGATCGAGAAGAAGCGCGAGCTGGGATTCGACAAGCACGGCAATCCCCTCCCGGACTCGCCGGACCTCGACACCGCGGTGAACCTCCCCGACCAGCCGCTGCCCGACGAGCGCAGCGGCGGCCACCAGCCGCCTTCGGAGAAGCCCGCGCCGGGTGCGGTCGAGCCGCCACCGGTCAAGTCGGAGAACCCGTCGTCCCAGCCGGCTTCGGAGAAGTCCGCGCCGCCCCCGGCGTACACCCCGGTTCCGCAGCAGCCACCGGGGAAGTCGGAGACGCAGCAGGGCTCGTCGCCGGAGAAGTCGAAGACCCCGCCGCCCGCGTATTCCGCGTCCCCGGAACAGGGGCAGGGGAAGCCGGAGCTGCCACCCCCGGGGAAGTCGCCGGTGGGCGGGCAGGAGCCGCCTCCGGCGTACACCCCGAGGTCCGAGCAGGTGCCCGCAGCGGGGCAGCTGCCGCCCCCCGCCCCGCAGCAGTCGCCGGGCACGGTGGACGCGCCGCCGCCGGCGCACGCCCCGCAGGGCGGGCAAGAGCGGCCTCCGGCCTACGCCCCGCCCGGTGGGCAGGTAGCGGTGGGCGGGCACGAGCCGCCTCCGGCTTACACGCCGGCGGTGGGCGCGCACGAGCCGCCTCCGGCCTACGCGCCGAGTCCCGAGCAGAGCCCCGGGCAGGAGCCGCCGCCGGCTCACGCGCCGCAGGGCGGGCAGGAACAGGTCGGTGACCGGCAGTCCCCGGCCGATTCCGCGCAGCACCAGTCGGACCAGGGCGCACCGGTAGGCGGCCAGGGTGTCGACGAGCACCGCTCACCCGTCGAGGCACCGCAGCAGGACAACGGTCCGGGGCGCAGCGGCGGAACGCCGCAGGATTCCGCGGCGCCGCCGCTCGGCACGCCGGGCGAACAGCAGGTTCAGCAGCAGCACGGGGGCGCAACGCCGCCCCGCGGCGATGTGGATCCGTCGCGGCAGCCGAGTGCGGAACCTCCGCCGGTCGGTTCGCAGCAGCCGCATTCCGGCCCGCAGCAGCAGGTTTCCGACACCGCCCCGCGGCTGGGCGCCGGGTTGCCCGGGTTCAACACCTCCGTGCCGCAGCCTCCCGGCGAAGTGCCCGGCGAACAGCCGCTCGCCGGACAGGACCGGCCCGCACAGGAGAACGGTCCGGAATCGGGATCCCGGCCGAGCTCGACGGAGCCGGATGCGGCCCGGCAGGAGCCGGCCCGACCGACTCCGGACCAGCGCGCGGTGGACCAGCCGGTTCGCGATCTGGAACAGGACGCTCCGCGGCGGGACGAGTCCGATCAGCACGGCGACCGGCCGGCTGCGCAACGCCCTGTGGCGGAGCAGCAGGACCAGGGCCGGCAGGAATCCGGTCGGCAGCTCACGACCAGTCCCGTGGCCGCCACCACGGGGAGCCGGGGCGAGACGACCACGAGCACCCCCGCGGCTCAGCGAGACCCGGCGTCCGGCGTGGTGCGGGGCGGCCCCAAAGCCGTCGACCCGGACATCCGGCGTCCTGAACAGGTCTCGGACGCCACCGAGGACGACGCCGCGAGCACGGGTCCCCGGCTGTCCCTCGAACGGGGGGCACCGCAGGAGCACGCTGCGACCGCGCCCCTCCCGAACGTCTCACCGACCGATCCCGGGCAGGCCGAGCAGCGCTACCAGGTCCTGCCGCAGCACCAGGACGACACCGCGCAGCCGCCGCGCGAGGACGTGGCCCGGACCCGCGCGCCGAGCATCGACGACGCCTCGAACCGGGACGCGCGGCAGGTGCCGGACGCGCGTCGCGATGAGGACCCCGCTCCGCAGCACCGGCGCGAGCCGCGGACCGCAACGACGAAGCCCGCGCAGCTCGTGGGCGGACCGTCGTCGCACGACTCCGGCCCCGCCGTACCCGGCCCGTCGGCGGCGATCCCCGGCGTGGTGTCCAAGGAGACGTTCGAGAACGATCCGCTCGGGGAGTTCGCCTACAAGGAGAAGCACTTCAAGGACTTCCTCCTGGTCAACAAGCAGAACTATCGCCGCGACCAGGATGGTCGGCTGGGGTACCGGAAGAACTGCCTCGCGACGGCGATCCAGTCGCTCAACACCGATCTCCGTCCCACTCGGGCGGCGGAGTTCGTGGCGGGACCCAGTGGGCTGGTGGATCGATCTCGGGTGCCGGAGTCCACTCTGCCGCCGATGGAGCTGCAGGAGAACGGGGTCGTCGATGTGCGGGATTACGCGGCGAACCTGAAGCAGGCCTTCCACGAGCACTACGGCGACAGCGCGGAGGCGGTCTACCCCGTCGGAATGATCAGCCTGGGCTACGAGGACACGCACGGGCACGCGATCTCGGTGCACCAGCGCGGCGATGACCTGGTGTTGTTCGACGGACAGGATTGGAGTCTCCCGCCGCATTCCGCCCCCGAGGTGTGGTTCTCGCCGTTGACGTCGACCGACGAGCTGATCCCGGTCTACTCGCCGGTGGACACCGGCGACGAGTTCGATCAGCAGTCCGTCGCGGAGGACTCCCCGACGACCGGACAGGAAGCACCGCCGCCCGCCCGGCCGGATTCCGGCCGGACGACCTCCGACCCGCGATCGGAGGACCGACCGGACCGCGACCGGCAGGTGCAGGACGCTCCGCGGCAGGAGGAGTCCGCCCAGCCCGGCGCGGACCGATCCGCGGTGACTCGGCCGCAGGGCGCTGAGCAGCAGGATTCCGCCTCGTTGGTCGCGGACCTGAATCGCGATGGCGTCGTCATCGCGGTGGCCGATGCCCGGAACTTCGGGCATCAGGCCGCGGCGACCACGTTGGTCAAGTCGCTGCGCGGACTCGGCGTGCGCGGCGAGATCACGCTCGTGGGCGATGCCGAGCCGATCGCGAAGCTTCGCCGGCTCGTCGGGAATGACGATGGTGTGCGGGTGGTCGAACTGGGATCGCCCGATTGGCACGGTGCCGGTGATCGCGTCGTGCTGAGCGCCGCGGACGACGCCATCGGTCCGGCGAACGTCCGGGAAGCCGCGAACTTCCTCGACCGTTTCGGCGCGAACGAAGCGATCGTGCTCAAGCCCTACCTCTGGGAGACGGGCACCCGCGTGCACCTGTCGCGGCCCGATCCGAACGCGGAACCCGCGATCGTCGACCTCGACGAGCAGATCGATCCGAACGCCCTGTACCGGTTCGAGGTACCGCGCATCGACGATCCCGCGGAGCTCAAGGGCTTCATCGGCGATCACATGCGGGGTGATGACCGGGTCGCGGGTGTGCACGCGGTCGTCGACGCGGTGACCGGGCCCGCGCGGGTGGATCTGATGCCGATCTACGGCATGCGCAACGTGGAGCCGTTCGTGCGTCCCGGCGTGTCCGCGCACCTTGCGGAGGGGATTCACGCGTCGAACCCGGGCCGTCCTTCGATCATGCTGGAGATCTCCGATTCGCGGGTCGAGTACGTGCCCGGGCACGAGGCCCCGTGGTTGCGCTACGCCGACGTGACCGACAGCGACCTGGGCGAGGTGATCGCCGGGCTCGGGCCGGACGATGTGCTCGTCCTGCGCACCGGTGGTCTGCCGCAGGACGTGTTCTGGCAGCTGTTCCAGCTCGGTGACCTGCCGGCGGCGATCGAGGGCGCGAACGCCACGAACCTCGCGGCTCTCGTCGGCCGGCCCTACCTGTCGCTGCACGACGGGAGCACCGCCTACCCCCGGCACGATCCGGCAGTGGCCGACAGGTTGAGTTCGGTCACCCGCGGCTTGGCCGGGGGAACGGACTGGACCGCCGCCGCCACCGGGCAGGAGAACGCGCGCAGCGCCTCGGATTTCCTCGACGAGGACAACGATCTGACCTGGGCGATGAGCGCGGACACGGCCTTGGAGTCGCTGGAGACGCTGCGTCGGCACGTCGAGCAGAACCCGGACGACTCCGGGATGACCATCGGCGACCTCGGGCACATGCTCGGACTCCTGCACTGGCACGGCGCAGCGGTCACCGAGGCGCTCGGCGGTGGGCGCGAGGCCGAGGTGGTCGGCCGGATGGTGGACACCTCGGCGGAAACGCGGTGGATGTTCCGCGATGCCGAGCTCCCGATGCCGCTGACCACGGACGGCCTGGACCGGGTCGTGGCAATGGTGCGCGACGAACGGGCGCGGGTCGGGGAACGGCTGCGGAGCCTGCCGCCGAACGCGCCAAGGCCGGAGAACGTCCGACCCATCGCCGACGCGGTGCGCGAGTTCAGGGACCGTGATTCCCCCCTGGGGCGGTACGTCGAGCAAGCCCACCGCAATGCGCACGACCCCGCCAACGACCAGGTCGTGCAGGCGCTGCGCTACCGGGCCGCTCTGGAACGCTCCGAGGGCGACGTTCCATCGGAAGCCCCTGCTACGCCGAGTGCGACCCCGGGTGCGGCGGCGACGGTCGAGCAGGACCCGCCCGCCGGCACTAGGGACCTGCCCGGCCAGTCGGATGACGACCTGTCCCGGACTCCGCCCGCCTCGTCGCGGGTGGTGTCGGACGCCTCCTTCGACGGCCCGGAAGCGGAGGCGCGCTACCTGCGCGAGCGCTACTCGGACGTGCAGTCGGTCAACAGCGCGGAGTTCGACGACCCGAGCGACACCAGGGTCGCCGCGGGCAGGCGGACCAACTGCCTCAACGTGGCGGTGCAGAGCATCAACACCCTCGCGCAAGGCAGGTCGTTCCGGGCGGATCCCAGTGGTCCGGTCAGCCGCTCGCGGATCCAGGACGAGCTCGGGGTGTCGCTTCGACCCGCCCGCAGCTGGACCGAGGTCAACGAACGGTTGCTCGCGGAGCAGCCGAACGATTCGTTCGGCCTGGTGATCGACGGATCAACGGCTTCGTTCTTCCACAAGGACAGCGAGGGTCTCCACCACGTGCAGTCGCAGGGTGGGCTGGAATTCAGCGACATGCCGCCCGGACCGCGTGAGATCTTCTACGCCCCGGTATCGACGGATCAGGTGTTGCCCCAGGTCACCGCGCCGCTGGACGCGCCGACCGAGGGTGCCGATCTGGTGCACGGCGACGGCCACCGGCGCCACCGCCACCACGGATCGTCTTCCCGATCCGGACGATCCCGCCGAGACGACGTCCGCAGCAGCGGCACGACGGAACGGTCCAGCCGTTCGTCCCGTTCCTCCCGGTCGTCGCGCTCGGGTCCGGCGGTGCTCGGCCGAACGGCCGACGTGCACCTGGGCGAGGCGCAGCGCGACGGCGAACTGCGGCGTTTCATGCAGAGCGCCGTCATCGGGATGTTCACGGGCCACCGCGGGGACGGCGGACGGATCACCACCACCGGGGAGCGGCTGGACACCCTTCGCGATCACGTTCAGCGGTTCTACGACCACGCCCACGACCTCCTCGATGCCGAGGGAGCGCGCGACTCGGTCACGTTGTACCGGGCGGTCCGGATGGGTTCGGCCGATCGCGGTGCGAACACGTTCGTCGACCGGTTGCCGTCGTCGACGTCGCTCGATCCGGCCATGGTGCGCGAGTGGACGCGGAACCGGGGCGGTCGTTCGCAGTACGCGATCTTCGAGATCAGGACCCAGCCGTCGCACGCGCTGATCGCGCTGTCGTACCCGCCGGAGCTGCGCGGGCGGCAGGGCAACGCCCGGGAGATCAACCCTGATCAGTCGGAGGTGTTGCTGGCGCCGAGCCGGTACACCGAGATGGGGCGGCGGGTCGAGAGCGGGTTCACGATCATCTCGGTCGCGGCGCAGGAATTGGACGTGGAGGAGGCCGACCAGCTCATCCTGGAGCGGCAGCCCGGAATCAGCATGCCGCAGGCGTACTCGGCCTTCACCCGCTTCTTCGACCAGGCATCGATGCGCGCCGCCTACCCCCTCGACTTCGCCGACGCCTCGGCCGCCGTGTCCGACCGCCCGGACGGGCGGGCGCGCCGAATCGTGTTCACCCGGCCGGGTTTGGACGCGACGCACACGTTCACCGTGGAACTCGACGCTTCCGGTCAGCAGGTGGCGGTGTGGATGACACCCAGCGATGGGAACGGGGTTCAGTACACCTACGACGCGCGCAACATCGACCAGATCGCCGCCTATCTCCGTGATGGGACGTTGCAGGACACCGAGCAGTTCGACTACCTCTTCCTGCCCGACGAGTGGATGCGGAACCCCGTCGGGATGTCCTCGGCGGGACCGTCGTACTACGGCGCGGATCCGTACTACGGGACGGGTCCGTACGGCGGTTACGGCGGTTACGGCGGTGCCGCTGCGGTGGCCTCGCCGCCGGTGCTCACGGAATCGGCGCAGGCCGAGGTGGTGCGCACGAGGGCCTTGCTCGACCAGGTGCAGGACGACCTCTCCCGCACTCCGCCGAACACCACCGGGCGGCCTAGGGTCATCTCCTGGGAGACCTTCGCCGACGATCCGGCTCGCCGGGAGCGGTTCGTGCGCAGGTACTTCGCGCTGCAACTGCGGGTGAACAAGGACAACTACGACAAGAACGTCCCCGGGCACCGGACCAACTGCGCGGCCGCCGCGATCAACACGTCCAACTCGAGGAACTTCCCGGAGCGCGCGAGCAGGGGAGATTTCCGCGCCAGGCCGAGCGGCATCGTGCCGCGGCGTGTGGTCGAGGTGATAGCCGACCTGAATCCCACGCCGCCCCGGTCCTACGAGTCCGTCGACGAATACGTCGACCGGCTGCCGCACGGCTCCCACGGCCCGCTCTTCCAGAGTCAGGCGGGCATCGGGCACTGGCTGACGGCGCTCAACCTGTTCGACTGGGTCGTGTACTTCGACGGGCAGGCCGGCGATATGGGGGCCAGGACTCCCGCGCAGGCGTTGTACTTCTACGAGGCGCCGACTGATCGCGTGATGGCGCCTACCCACATGCCGCTGGGGCAGGGCGTGCGGGGGCCTGGTGCGGGTGGATCCGACGGGCGCAACCCGCGCCGCACCAGGGCGGGTGCCTCGGCGACGGCAACTTCCGGTACCCGCGGGCCCAGTTCGTTCGCGCGGACCGATTCGACCTTCATCACCCCGCAGCGCGATCCGGACGTGGCGCGGGAGACCAGACCTCGCCCGTTGCTGTATCCGGTGGACGAGTCGGTCGAGGAGTCGGCGGCACCGCGGCCGGTGGACGACCTGGGGCAGCAGATCGACGATCCGGTTCCCCCGTACGTGCGGGAGGAGCAGCCACCGGGGTACGAGCCCCCGCCTCCTGCCTACGACGAGGTCGTGCCCTCGAACTCCTCGGCCGGCGAGCGGCGGGACCGGCCCGGTCACGGCGACGGCTCCACCGATTCGCGGCAGCCCACCGGCCGGGGCGGTGCGGCCGGTCCGGAGCGGGGCAGGCAGCACCTGATCGACCAGCAGCGCGTCGTCGAAGCCACGAACGAGCTGGCGCGGCGCATCGTCGACCAGTACCCGCCGGACCGCTTCGCCTACGTGGGGCTGGGACGCAGCCCCGCGGCGGTGATCACGGCCCTCGGATCGCGCGGGCACCAGGCCATGTCGTTCCCGCTGTCCGGTTTCCGGGCGGCGCCGGACCCGGATTCCGCCGCGCACGGCGCGTTCGACGGTCCGGGCACCCGGATGCTCAGCGACGCGGAGCAGGATCTGCTCGGGCAGCACTTCGACGAATTCCTGGGCGAGATCCCGGCGGACAAGAACGTGCTGCTGGTGGACTTCACCAGGTCCGGGCTGTCGCTGGTGTCCGCGCAGCACCACCTCCAGCGGCACCTCGGCGAGCAGCGGGCCGTGCACGCCCTGGCGATGTACAACGGCGGGGGCGAGGACTCCGCGAACGTGCTGCGGTCGGTCCGGGAGTCGATCCTGTCGACCGGGAACGGGCCCGAGCAGGACCTGTGGAACTCCCGGTTCGACACGGTGGCGCTCGACACCGGCGAGCCCCTGGTCCCGGCGGGACCGTTCGCCTCGTCCGGCCCGCTCGACTCCAGCGGGTCGCTGGGCGAGGGCGGGCGGCTGCTCGGCGCCGCTGTCGAGCAGGAGGCCTTCGACGGCCTCTCCGAGCACGGTTCGTTCCGGTTCCTGTCCGCTGCCACGGATTCCGACGGCATGCGGGAGCTGTTCGACGTCTTCCGGCCGCGCCGGAGCGACCGCGAGGGGTTCGCGGGTGAGCGGGGAAGCGGCTACCAAGCGCTGGAGTCGGCCGTCCGGTACGGCCGGGGTGGTGTGGAGTCGGTGGCGGCGCTGACCGAGCCCGGTCAGCAGGACGCCCGATTGCCGGACATGGTGTCGGCGTCGACCTTCGCCAATGATCCCGCGGCCGGTGCGGAATTCCTGAACGAGAACGTGCCGGACATCGGCCTGGTGAACCGGCAGAACTACCTCGACGGTGTGCCTGGCAGCGACACGAACTGCCAGATCACCTCGGTGCAGGGCGTGAACGCGGACAACCACCCGGAACGGGCGGGCGAGTTCACGGCGCAGCCGAGCGGCCCGATGTACCGCCAGGAGGTGGAGGCTCGGACAGGGTTGCAGTTCTCCCAGCAGCCGGACGGGTATGTCGGCATCGCGGAGCACATCAAGGGGCGACCCGAAGGTTCGCAGGCGCTCGTCTATCGGGACCAGGGCGACGGCGACGGCCACTTCTTCCGGGTCAAGAACATCGGTGGCCGAGCGGTGTTCCTCGACGATCAGATCGGGTGGTTCGCGGATCTCGACACGGACCCGTTGGAGGTGTGGCTGGCCCCGGTGACGTCGAAGGACGAGTTGCACTTGGACCCGACACCGCTGGAAACCGCGGACGAACCCGTGCCCGCCGGTCCCACCGGCCGGGGCGCGGGGCTGTTCAGCCGTCGCAAGTCGCGCCCCGGGTTCCAGGGCGAGGACTCCCGCAGGCGTCCGCTCGAATTCCGGCGCAAAGACGTCGATCGGGAGACGTTGCGCACCGACGACGGGCGGCCGAACGGGATCCTGCTGGAGGCCGACCCGGACCGGGCAGCGCGGGTCCAGGATTGGGCGCGCACCGCGGACCGCATCCGCGTGATGCGGACGGTTCCCGGCCAGCCGGCTCGTGCCACGACGGCCGTCGCCGGTAGCGAGGCGGAGGCGCCCTTCGACGAGCCGGCCATCTTGGCGCTCGGCAACGGTGACGGGATGTTCAAGCTCCCCGTCAAGAGCGGAAGCCGCACCAAGACGGTGTGGGCGAGCGGCTCCACCGTCGCGGAGTACCTGGTTCGCGGCGACAGGTTCCTGGACCTGCTCGCCGACTCGCAGCGCGCGGGCCACAAGCCCGAGCTGCTGCTGCTGACCGATCCGTTGGAGAACGACGCGCTCCTCGCGGACTTGACCAGGCGGTTGGCGCAACTCGGGCACGACGTCGACGTGTTCGTCGGCAGCCACCGGTCCTCGCTGCTGCCCGGTGGCCGGATCGCGGTGGCGGACAACCGCGGCCTGGTGCGGTTCCGGGTGCGCAGGCGCCGGGAGACCGCGACCGTTGGCACCTTCTTCCCCCGGACGGTCCGGAAGACCCGGTACGTGGTCGAGCGGACCGCGCTCGCCTCGACCCGGTACTCCGCGGCGGAACTGGAGGAGATCGAGCACGGCGGGTCCGCTCGTGCCGAACGGCGTCCCTCCGCGCAGCCCGATCGTCGCGATGGCGAGGGTGTCGAGAACGACCACGACGAGATCGGGTCGGACTTCGACGTGGACTCGGACCCGGACGACGTCTCGGACTCCGAGTCCGACCCGGGATCCGATTCCGAATCCGAGGCGGAGCACGAGCCGAACGACAGCAGGCCGGGACCGCGCCCGGAGAGAAGTCCGGCTCGGCGACCGCAAGCCCGCCCCGAACCAGAGCCGCAGGCGAAGCCGCCATCGCCGAAGCCGGCGGCCCGGCCGGAGCCGCCGAAGGCCCAGCCGCGGCCCGAGCCGGAGGTGAAGCCGGGTTCGCAGCCGAAGCCGGGGTCGCGTGCCGGCTCTTCCGACTGGGTTTACCACGAGCTGGGGCTGCCGGTCGGTGCGCCGGTGCATCGTGTGGAACGTGCCTTCGCGGGTTACCGGTATGCCGGGTCGTTGAGCCCGGAGCGTGCTCGGGAGATCGAGAACGCGCTGGCGGAGTTGTCGCGGTCCGGTGCGCAATCCCAGCCGCAGGCGGCGGCGCAGCCCGAGCCCGAGTCGCAGCCCGAGCCGGAACCGAAGCCGGAACCCCGTCCGAATCGACCGGCCGAGCCCGAGCCGAGAACTCAGGCGAAGCCGGAGCCGAGGTCGAAGCCGGGTTCGCTGGAGTGGGTCTGCGAGGTCTTGGACATGCCGCCGGGCACCCCGGTGCATCGTCTGGAGCGTGTTTTCGCCCGTTTCAGGGAGAACCCGGGCGAGGCCGGTCTTCAGCGCGTCCAGGAGGTCGAGAACGCGCTGACCGCCCTGCAATCCGGCGCGCAGCCGTCCGCCGGAACGCAGCGACCGCCGCGTCCGACGTCCCAGCCCCAGCCGAATCCGAGGGCGGAAGCCGAGGTCGAGAAGGAAGCCAAGGCGAGGGCGGAAGCGGAGGCGAAGAGGGCCAAGGCGGAGGCGAAGGCCAGGGAGGACGCGAA